>JAACDT010000327.1 GCA_009936885.1 Alphaproteobacteria bacterium | reverse complement strand
GCAACAGACCCTGCTGCTGTATCGGCATTAATATTGTATGTTTGACCATCCACCCCAAGTCCAAGAGGCGCTACAACTGGTATCATATCCGCACCCATGAGGGCGCTTAGGACGTGTATATCCAGCACATCTGGCACGCCAACATACCCTAAATCCACCAGATTTTCGATAGCGCTATCTGTTATTTTAGTTCTATGTTCTAATTTCTTTGCTGTAATAAGATTACCGTCTTTTCCAGAAATACCAACCGCAACGCCCCCTGCAGCTGAAATTGAAGCAACCAACGATTTATTAATAGCGCCAGCTAATACCATCTCCACAATTGAAATTGTTTGCTGGTCAGTCACTCGTAATCCATCAATAAAATTTGATTCCATCTCTAATCTTGTAAGCATCGAGCCGATTTGAGGACCGCCACCATGCACTACTACAGGCTTTGCGCCAACCTGACGCAAAAAGACCATATCACTTGCAAATGACTCAATCGATGCTTGCTCGCCCATTGCATGACCACCGAATTTTATCACGACAGAAAGGCCTGAATATCGCTTCATATAGGGGAGCGATTCAATAAGTGTTGCTACTTTATCAAGCCATATATCTGATTGAGAGCTTTTCGATTGCATTAATCCATAACCTATTATTTTTTGTTTTCTTACTACTTGAATAAAGTGCCTTATTTTTAAGGTATATCTAGCATTGTTTTGTGGCAATTAGTAAGCAGGTATCATTTTTTCTTCTATGGCGGCTGTTGTTGTTATTGTTCTTGATGTAATTGTTCAAGTGCCAACCCGGCAATATGTGCTCTAAGCTCTTTTATACCATGGGCCTTCTCAGACGAAGTTACCCAGATCTTGGGGAAGGCAGCAACATTTTTAGCCGTTTTTTGCTCCGTATCTGTTACTATTTTATTCAATTCTAGCATTTTTAGCTTATCTGTTTTCGTCAAAACAACTGCAAAACTAACAGCGGTATCATTCAATAAAGATATAACCTCTTCATCAGCGCTCCCAATACCGCGCCGCGAGTCGATAAGCAGAAAGACACGTTGCAAAGATTGCCTTCCGGCTAGAAATTGGCGTGTAAGTTTTGTCCATGCTTTTATGTCAGTTTTTGGCGCAGATGCATATCCATATCCAGGCAGGTCAACTAAATCCAGTCTGTCTGCAAGATTAAAGAAAATTAGCTGGCGCGTTCTACCTGGGGTCTGACTAGTTCTTGCCAACATTCTACGGCCAGTTAAGGCATTAACCAGAGAGGATTTACCAACATTTGATCTGCCAGCGAAGGCCACTTCAGGACGCTGCATATCTGGAAGAGCTTCCAAATTATTGGCTGCCGCTATGAATACACATGGCTTTGCAAAAAGCTGCCTCCCTGCCTCTAATTCATGTTCTTCTTGAATATCAATAGATGTCACTTACTTCTCATATTACGTGTGATCCACCATTGCTGCAAAATCGACAATAAATTATTCCATGTCCAATAAATCACTAATCCAGCTGGGAAGGTTGCTAATAAAAAGGTGAAGAATATTGGCATATATTGGAATATTTTTGCCTGAATTGGGTCTGGTGGCGGCGGATTTAATCTCATCTGTAGAAACATTGTAATCCCCATCAATACTGGCCATAGACCAATTGATAAGAAGGACGGCAGAAAATCAACGGAATAGGGAAGTAATCCAAATAAGTTAAACAAAGAGGTGGGGTCGATTGCTGATAAATCCGAGATCCATCCGTAGAATGGGGCATGTCTCATTTCAATAGACACATACAGCACCTTGTAAAGAGCAAAGAATACCGGAATCTGTAATAAAATCGGCAAACAACCAGCAGCAGGATTTACTTTTTCCTTTTTATATAATGCCATCATCTCTTGATTCATTTTTGTTCTATCATCACCTGCACTTTCACGAAGTTGCTGAATTTTTGGTGCTAACTCACGCATTTTTCCCATTGAGCGGTAGGATTTATTTGCCAGCGGGAACAAGACCAATCTGACAAGAATTGTAAAGGCGATAATAGCTAGACCAAAATTTCCAAGAAGGCCGTTAAAATAGGTTATGGCATAGAAGAATGGTTTGGTGAGGAAGTAGAACCAGCCAAAATCAATAGCAAGGTCGAAATGCGAAACACCAAGTTCTTCTTCATATTTGTCAAGTAAATCAACTTTTTTAGCACCTGCGAACAAATATCCTGACCAGTTTACGTCTCCTCCAGCTGGCACGATTATAGCCCCACCTAAAAAATCTGCTTGATATCTATCTTCGCTACCTGGTAGCGCCCTCATACTAAATTTTACGGTTTCAGATTGCTGAGGCATGATTGCGGAAAGCCAATATTTATCGGAAATGCCCGCCCATCCGCCTTGCTCTTCAGAATCATAATTAAAGCCAGCTTTATTATCGTCTTGCAGCTCTGAATAAGTCCATTCTTTTAAGGTGGTATCAAACACACCTAACAGACCCTCATGAAGTATCCACATGCCTTGTGTAGCAGGTGTTCCGGTGCGCCTTACTAACCCATATGGATTAAGCGAAATGGATGTTTCTAAATTAGAGGTAATGGTATCATTGATTGTGATTAGGTAGTCATCATTAATGCTAATGGTGCGCAAAAATGTAAGCCCGTTACCGTTATCCCAGCTTAACCTAACAGGTTTCTGAGGCGTGAGTTCAGGATCCAATACCGTCCATATCGTCTTAGCAGAAGGCATAGGCTGGTCAGATGCCTGACTTACCCAGCCAAATTCTGAAAAATACGGGGTTTGAGAAGAAACACGGTTAAAAAGCCTTACATTCTCGGAGTCTTCATCTAGCGAAACATGGTAATTTTTCAAAAGCAAATCATCAATTCGTGCCCCGCGGCTGGTAAGAGACCCCTCTAACAACGGTGCTGAAATTTTTATTCGTGGAACATCTTCAGGGGGGCGTTCAGGCAGTTCTACTTGAAGCTGGCCATTACGCTCAATTTGATCTAAATGAGGTGTGCCATCCGAATTTAATTGCTGGGACTGTATCTGGGCTTGTTGTTCGGCTTGCATTTGCGGTTCGACAAAGAAGCTTTGCCATAAAACAAGTATCGCCATAGAGACGGCCATAGCCAATATTAAATTACGATTTTCGGGGCTCATTATCTATTCCTGTCAAGACCAATCAATGTGATTCAAAAGCGTGTTGTTATGTTTGCTTGTATTTTAATTCGTTGGTTTTCTTTTTAGTATTTTCATCAACTTCCACCGCATCAGGAACGGGGTCGAACCCATGGCCACCCCATGGATGACATGATATTATACGTTTAACGGCTAATGCTGTTCCTTGCAATGGTCCGCGCGACTTAATTGCATCGATTGCATAGGCAGAGCATGTAGGCTGATATCTGCAAGCCACAGGTAGTATCGGAGAAATAAACCAACGATAAACAAAAATAGGCGTAATTAGAAAATAAGATAATATATTTGGCCGTTTTTTTATCACCTGCACCTCCGTTTAATAGCGTTACTATCAATTGCTAGAATTAGGTTTAATATCAGCTTTCCGCAGAAGCATTTTTTTATTCAAAGCGTGAATTGCGCCAATCATCTCACCCTCTATGTCCGAAAATTTTTTAACGAGCATGGCCTGACGCGCTATTACCACATAATCTGCAGCCTCAACAAGCGCATTGCTTTGCTGAGAGATTAGCGCACGCATTCTTCGCTTTGCAAAGTTTCTGCTAACAGCGTTTCCAATTTTTTTTGAAGCTGTAAATCCCACACGAGCTCCGGTGTGCCCTACAACGGAATTAGGTAGACCTTGAACCACTAAACTAGCCGTTACATATTTCAAGTTGGCGCGCTGTACACGAAGGAAATCAGAACGTTTGGTCAGCTTTTTTAAAACAGCCAAGCAGAAACACCAATTTTACGCAGAAAGACGCGCTCTACCCTTTGCACGTCGTGCGCGGATAACTCTGCGGCCTCCAACAGTGGCCATACGGGACCTAAATCCATGGCGACGTTTGCGAACGAGTACACTTGGTTGATAGGTACGTTTCATAACTCGTTTTGTCCTTTTTAAATTCTTCTGCGTAGATTGGCGGTTTTAGGGCTGTTTTGCAAAAATGTCAATCAAATTATGGTTTAGTCACTCGCACAAGCGAAATCGGTAGAATATCGATCTTAAGAACCCATAAAGGCCATAATCTTCAGCATTCTAAATGCAATAATTTGTTCTACCTCAGACAAGGTTCTAGCGCAGGTAAGTTCCAATTCTGAGCATTATGCGCATTTTGGCTGGCAGTGCAATTTGCCGCCGTAATATGCTACTTCCGAAGTAAACAGTGGGAGTCCAATCTTATTGCAAAAAAACAAGAATCTGAAAAACGGATACATGACATTAGCAGTATTATTGCGCTAGCTTTCCTGTTAATCAATGCTGCCAAAGCACATTCCAAATCCGGTAACGCTAATGCATTGGAACAGCTTGTTTACTACCTTTGGCAAGTGATTGAAAAAGTGGCTGACAAAGAAAACAACTTGGCCTCAGACGAACAATATTCGCCTAAGCTATTTATTCAATCCAACGATCGGCTGTGATGGTTGTGGTTCAAGGTCCCATGGAAAATATATCCATGTATCTTGGGATACTTCAGTTACAAACGTATCAACAATTGGCCGTCCAAGGGGTTTTGCGTAAACGGTAGCAAAATGGGCTTTTGGTAAAAGCTGGCGTAGCACTTTGCCTGTCTCGCCAGTATCAACTAGGTCGTCTACAATCAGCCAGCCTGTTCCATCACCAGCGCTCGCGGGTGCTTTTAAAACCTTTACATCGCTCTGGGAATTTCCGTGATAAGAGGCCAAACAGGCTGTGTCAATTAACCTGACCTCTAATTCGCGTGCGATTATAGCGGCAGGAACAAGCCCCCCTCTTGTAACCGCAACAATCCCCTCAAATGGACCAATTTCAAGCATTCGCCATGCAAGTGCTTTTGAGGTTCGGTGTAATTCTTCCCAAGATACAGGAAATGATTTTTGTGTTGGTTTCATAATGTGGGCTTACCAGTTAGCAGAATGTCTGCAGACGATACCCTATTCATGTTGAAATTTGAACGTAATTATTAAACTCAGCGAAAAGAAATCCTAATTTTATTCTAAATTATCCATCACTCACAGTCATTAAGAAAAAAATTTCGGGCAGATAGCTTGTTTTTAGACTCAAACTTAGATAACAATTGCGTCCACGCGCTCGTAGCTCAGCTGGATAGAGCACTAGACTACGAATCT
>JAACDT010000326.1 GCA_009936885.1 Alphaproteobacteria bacterium | reverse complement strand
GGGGGAAAATACCCAACCATTTATTAAATTATACGCACCGCGGCAGGTTATGGATGCATAAAAAGGATTGAAAATTAAGTTTACTGATTAATGTAACATACTGAATTACATTAATTTTTAAAATTGATGTTTGATTTCGAATTCTATTATTCGTCTGCATCAAATTTGTAGCTTGGTAGCGTTGCAAGGCTATCTTTGAGTGCTTTCCCCCATTCGTCAGATATCATGTTAAAATAGGGATCTTTAGAGTTTATTTTTATTATATGTGCAGATTCAAAGCTATCTTTTTCATATATATGTATGTCCAGCGGCGGCCCGACTGACAAATTTGCTTTAATAGTTGAATCAAACGAGACCATTAGTAATTTTATGGCATCTTCGAATGACATATTAGGCTCGAACCCTCTTATTAGAATAGGGCGTCCATATTTCGTTTCGCCAATTTGGAAAAATGGGTTTTCTTCTGAAACTTCGATAAAATTTCCTTCTGGATATATAAGATATAATCGCTGCCTGCCGCCTTTTATCTGTCCCCCTAAAATAAAAGTTGCCGAAAATGCGCGCTCTCCCATTTGTTGGCCTTTGGCTGTTACTTCAATAATTTGTGCAAGTGTTTCACTAATGGTTCTGGCAACCTGAAACATGGTGGGTGCTTGCAAGATAGATGGCGAGCGCTCATCTTGCACTTTAGTCTGTTCTGATAATGTGCTTATCACAGCCTGACTTGTGGCAAGGTTTCCAGCGGTGGTAAGAAAAATTTGCCGCTCTCCTTCTATCCCCCAACTAAAGGTTTTTGGGTATTGAGAGATATTATCAAGTCCGCCATTTGTAAGTGTATCAGACATAAATATCATTCCATCTGACAGCTTTAAAGCTACACAATAAGACATATAAACATCCTTTAAGTTATTGTTGACTAATCGCAATTTGTGTTGAAATCGTCTCTTCACCTGTTCCTTGTCTTACGCCTGACAATGGGATGACATCAAGATAATCAAATCCGGTTGCAAGTTTGATATATCTCTCATCAGGGGAGATTCCGTTGGAGATGTCGAATCCTACCCAGCCTATCGCATCTAAATAAACTTCTGCCCATGCATGACTTGCTTCTTGGATTATATGTTCATCCATCATTAAATATCCGCTTACATAACGCGCACTATAACCAAGCAAACGAGCTATGCTCAAGAACGCATGTACATGGTCCTGACAAACGCCTGCTCCTAATTCCAATGCTTTTTCTGCTGTTGTGGATGTAGTTGTTTTCCCCTTTAGGTAAGCGATATTTGCTCGGATAAGAGATGATAATTCATGAAGAAGAGTAAGCTCATCAAACCCCTCTTTCTTCTGAAGGCGTTTTATCTGATCCCTAATTTTTTTTACTCTTGTCCCTGGCTTGGATAGAATAGTCGGTCTGTTAAACAAGATAAGTGGTATTGGGCTTTGATGCTTGCCAATAATTCCGTTATTATCATCAACTTCCACATTTCCAACAGATGAGATAATAATTTTCTTCGATCCTACATCATTCTTACACAGATGAATGTAATTACCGTGATAATCTTGTGTTACAAGCTCTATTTCGCACCCCTCTACTATTATATCCCAGTTCAGAATCCTCTGATGCGTAATGGATAGCGGTGTTAAATGTAATCTTTGAATTACAGAATGCGGTGTTTCTTCAAATTCGAAGATAGTTAGATGTTTGATTGAGTAATGCATGGTCAATTTAGATTAAAGTCGTGGGTTATTTGCTGACCTATCGAATTGTTTTTATATATCAGATTTGATATCAATCCCCTTAAGTCAATGTTGTTTATATCTATTTTAGCATTTTGTCTTAATTCAGTGTAAAAATCATCTGCTATTTCCAGTGACTTATACCTGCCTCCATAAAGCTCGGTTAAATCTGTTAAGTTTGTTTTTAATTCCTTGGAGCAAAATAAAATCGAGCGTGGCATTCTTTTATCAAAAATTAGAAAGTCAGCAATTTCGCCCGGGTTTAATCGCCCAGTTTTGAGCCAATTAAACGAACGCCAAGCAGAAAGCGAGCGCAAGATAATCTCCCATTGTGCCTTATCCTCTCGCTCTCCTATTATGGAGGCGGTTGGTAATAGCATGTGATATTTAGCATCAATTGCTCTTGCTGTATTATCGGCACGCTCGATAAATGTGCCAAGGCGTAGGAAGTTGAATATATCATTGTGAAGCATCGAGCCATATAGCGAGCCGCGGAACATTGAGCTACCTTTAACAATATCCTCTAATATTGAAGGAAGGTTCTGAATGCTGACCTGACGTTTCAATGAGGCATCACAATTTATCCAGCATTCATTGAGGGATTGCCATACCTCTTGGGTAAGATAAGTTCTAACAGAACGGCCATTCTGTCTTGCCGCAGTCATTAAAACAGCAATACTATTGGGGTTATTTTTATCCCGAAGTAGAAAGTTGATGACATTAGACATGGATTTGATTTCATAAAAACTATCAAATATGTCGGCATATCCGCTCGCAACGACAATTGAGCTCCATTCTTCTTGGTCTTCATCTTTGTTAGATAATGCGTGGTGGAGTGTTGCTTGAATACGCCTTGCATTATTCTCACTTCTTTCAAGATAGCGCGCCATCCAGAATAAATTATTTCCGTGCCTTCCAAGCATT
>JAACDT010000325.1 GCA_009936885.1 Alphaproteobacteria bacterium | reverse complement strand
TGTTGGCTCCTTTACTTCTGCTCCTGTTCAATCACAATTTGGCTGGCATGTCATAAAACTGCTCGACAAACGTATTGCTGAGGCTCCATCAATAGAGGAGATGTCACCGCAGTTAGAGCAAAATATTACCAACCTTTCTTTCGCCAGATTAGTTGAGACGTTGCGTGCTGATGCAAAAATACAAAAAAAGTCACTTTCTGATATTGAGGAAGAATGGAAGGAAAGTCAGGAGAGCATGGAGAGTTCAACACAATAGATTACCTCTATAAAAACGAATACCGTCGACTTGAAAAAAGACTAACATGACACCTCCAAAAATATCCCCTTTAGCACCAGATACGTTCCCAGAAATACCTCCTATTTCTGGAGTGTGGATGGCAACATCTGCAACTGGCATGAAATATAAAGACAGGGATGATTTGCTCTTAATGGTATTTAGCCCTGAGACAATTATTGCAGGGCTATTCACCAAATCAGCGACAGCTGCGGTAAGCATACTTCTCACCAAAAAAGTGATTGAGAATAATCAAGGCAGATGCCTATTGGTAAATGCTGGAAACGCAAATGCGTTTACTGGTGCAAAGGGCAATGCATCTGCTCAGTCAGCACTCTCGGCGCTTTCCACAATATCTGGCCTGCCTCTAAATACGATGATGATGGCATCCACTGGCGTGATTGGCGAGCCTCTTAATGCTGACCTTATCTGTGCTCATCTTGAAACTCTGTGGAACTCAAAAGGTACTGCAAATTGGCACCCAGCAGCATCCGCTATAAAAACCACTGATACCTTTGCAAAAGCAAGTAGCCAGACGATTAAATATGGCGATAAGACGGTGCATATTGGCGCCATTGCAAAGGGCTCTGGAATGATAGCACCAGACATGGCAACTATGCTTGGCTTTATTGTAACAGACGCAAAAATCGAAAAGGCACTACTTCAAGAAATGCTGTTTGAGACAAACAATAATAGTTTTAACGCCATTACGGTTGATAGTGATACATCGACCAGTGATATGGTTCTTCTTGCAGCAACTGGTGCTAGCAAAGTTACAATTCAACCAGATAGTGAAAACGCACATAAATTCAAATCTGCATTACAACAGGTTATGACGGATTTAGCGCATCAGATAGTCAAAGACGGCGAAGGCGCGTCAAAATTTATTACGGTGAATGTTTCAGGAGCGATTAGCGACGCATCTGCTCATATAATCGCCAAATCAATTGCAAACTCCCCTTTAGTCAAAACCGCGATAGCAGGGGAAGACGCAAATTGGGGCCGCATCGTAATGGCAGTTGGAAAGGCAGGGCAGCCCGCTTTAAGAGATAAATTGACTATTCGGATTGGTGGTGTATTAGTTGCCGAAAATGGCCAAAAGGCTGATAGCTATACAGAATCTTTGATTGATAATCATATGAAATCCGAAGATATTCTAATCGAGGTTGATTTACAGATACAAGATGGGGTTGCGACAGTTTGGACATGCGATCTAACCCATGACTATATAACGATTAATGCCGATTACCGAAGCTGAATATACCGCCCCAAATCATGCCCAAATAAAGATAGATTTTTTAAATAAATGAAACTCGTAGTTGCTTGTTCCTTAATAGATATTGATGGCCGGATTTTACTTGCTAAACGGCCTGATAATGCACAAATGGGCGGATTGTGGGAGTTTCCAGGAGGCAAGATTGAACCAGATGAAACGCCTGAAACAGCGCTTGTGCGTGAACTTAATGAAGAGCTGGGCATTGATACCCATGAAAGCTGTCTTGCCCCGCTAAGTTTCAGCTCTCATCAATATCCCGAGTTTCAAATTTTGCTATTGCTTTACATATGCAGAAAATGGAAAGGAAGCCCACGCTCTTTATCAGCGTCTGAGCTTAAATGGGTATTTGCAAATGACTTAAGAAGATATGAAATGCCTGGGGCAAACTTAGAATTCATAAGTCACCTTCAAGATTTACTTTAGTTCTGCTCTTGATGATTGGCGCTTTAGCTTTTGTTTTTCGGATCTGATGCTACATAATCTGCAAGTGCATTTTGTGCGCTTCCCGGGCG
>JAACDT010000324.1 GCA_009936885.1 Alphaproteobacteria bacterium | reverse complement strand
GGACATGTTGTATTTGTATTTGATAAGGGTATTGCTAAACGTCAGGCAGTTCGCCTAGGCAGCGCGCTGGGCGAGCGTATTATCGTTACTGCGGGGCTTCAGGCAGGAGAGCTTGTTATAACCAGAGGTAATGAAGGGTTAGATGATGGTGCAGCTGTTAAGCAGGGCGAAATTCCAAAAAGAGAAGTGCCTAACGCGCAAGGTAGCTCAGAGCAGGCAAATACACCGCAGCCAATCCCAACTGAGCTTGCAGATGATGCCAAAACCTGGCTTTTAAAGTGGCAAACATCGCGTGGGGAGCAATCTGCAGAAATAGAGTTATCAAGCAAGGCAAGTCTATATAATGATGAGCCTGTATTAGTAACGCGCAAAGAAGACTTGGTTTATTTTGATACAGAACTGGTATTGCCATTTGGGATTGTCACACTCTCTTTTGCGCTTACCCCGGCTGATGATACCCTTAATGGAACTGTAATATTAAGTGGATTGCCGAACGGTAGAGAAGTTGAAATGGACGTGACTGGCACAGCTAAATAGGCTGTAGGGAAAGAGTTAAGTTTTATGAACGCTATTATTAGAAACGCAATTGAGCGTCCTGTCGCTGTTATGGCAATGATGATGCTTGTGGTTCTGTTTGGCGTGGTTGCCTTGAGAACAATTCCAATTCAACTATCTCCTGATATTGAAAAACCAATTTACCAAATCAGGGTATCTTGGCCAGGTGCGGCACCAGAGGATGTTGATAGGGAAATCGTAAGCAGGTTAGAAACTGAACTTTCCAGTCTAAGCGGTGTTGAAGAAATTTCGTCTCGCTCCTCAAATAGCTCTGCTAGGGTTACGCTTACTTATTCTTTGTCCACAGATATGGATAAGGCATTAACTATCTTACTCTCCAAGCTTGCTGGAATTACAGGCCTTCCAAGTGAGGCATCAGCACCGCAAGTTCAAACCTCTAATTCGGATGATAGTCCAATAGCAAGAATGGCATTGGTCGCATTGCCAGATCAAAATGTGGATTTAGAAAGCCTTGGCAGTTTTGTTGAAACTAAAGTTGTGGATTTGCTGGCAAGAACGCCTGGCGTTGCAGAGGTCACCTTTAATGGTGGGGGCAAAAAACAGCTCAAGGTTATTATTGACCCAGAGAAATTAGCATCTTACCGATTATCAACAGCTATTGTTCTTGATACATTGCGAACAGCAACAACGCTTCAATCAGTTGGCAGAGTGCAACAAGGCAAGCGAGTTTACACAGTTAGAACAGAAGCGATTGCTTATACACCAGAAACAGCATTAAACACGATTTTAAGAGCGGATTTTAACGATAACGGTCAGATCTCCCCGGTTTTATTATCTGACGTTGCAAAAGTAGAGTTTGCTGTAGAAAAAAGAACAAGTTTCAGGCGCCTAAATGGGCAAGATGCTATTATTATAAATGCGTTGCGGGAGCCTGGGGTGAATGTCGTATCTACTATGCAAACGCTCGCAAAATCACTTGAGAAATTGAACGAGAAAACTCTAAATCCAAAGGGGCTTCAGTTAAATATTATTTATGACGAGACAGCTTATATTCGCTCAGCCATAGAACTTGTGCAACAGAATATCTGGATAGGCGGCATTCTGGCACTGGGCATATTGCTTTTATTTCTGCGCTCATTATTTCCAACTTTGGTAATTTTTATTGCTATCCCAGTATCCGTTGTTGGCACGTTCGTTGCTATTTCAGGCTTTGGGTTATCGATCAATGTGATATCGCTGGCAGGAATGGCATTTGCGATTGGCATGGTGGTTGATGCATCTATTGTATCTCTTGAAAATATATTCAGATTGCGTCAGCGTGGCCTTGATGCCTCGACTGCCGCTTATCAAGGCGCGCGTCAGGTATGGGCGCCTATTCTAGGGTCTGCTCTTACAACGGTGCTGGTTTTTGTTCCCATAATCCTACTGGATTTGCCAGTTGGACAGCTATTTCGCGATATTGGTATTGCTATATCTGTATCTGTTCTTATCTCTGTGCTTGTATCCGTAACTGTTATTCCAGCACTAGCCTCAAAGCTGTTAGCAGGTAGGCAGGACAGATTTCAAGCAAGAAGGCCAATCCCGGGGCTTGATGAGTTTGCGAGTTTTATCAGCTCGCAGATAGTAAGGTTTGCTCGATATACCATCAAAAATCAGAAAGTCGCTTTTGTGACAGTAAGCATCTTGCTTGCATCAAGTATCACTTTGATTTTTTTGATGATGCCAAAATTAGATTATCTGCCTGATGGTAACGCTAATTTTATGCTTGGCAGAATTTTTGTACCGCCTGGCTACTCGATTGAGGAAACTAAAAAAATAGCGGATAAAATGGAAGAATCAGCGCGGCCACTTTGGGAAAAATCAAACAAGATGGGGGATGGCCCTGGCATTGAACGGTTTTTCTTTGTCGCCTTTGATGGCGGCGGATTTGCTGGTGCACCAGCAACAAACCCAGCCCGTGTAAGCGAGCTTCGAGCTGTGTTAATGAGGCCTGTTTTTTCTGAACCAGGCGCGCGCGCATTCGTATTTCAAGCCTCGCTTTTTGGAAGGTCTGTCGGAGGCTCCCGTTCGATAAATGTAGATTTAACAGGGCCTTCACTAGCCAGTCTGGTTTCAGTGGCAAGGCAGCTAACCCAAATTCTTGATACCGCATTTCCGATTAGTGATGGAAATCAGGTGCGAATTATTCCAAGCCTTGATTCAGGCGCGCCTCAGATACGTATATCCCCTGATTCCCAGAAGCTGGCAAAAATTGGCATTACTGCGCGTGAGTTTAGCTCACTGGTGGATATTCTAAATGACGGTATTGGCATAGCAGATGTTCCTATTAATGGAGAATTAGTAGAGTTAATATTAACAGGGGATGATGCAGGCGAAATGGGAATGGATAATTTGTCTGCCTTGCCTGTCATCAACAGACAAGGCCTGATGGTGCGCCTTGATCAAGTAGCTGATGTTGAGATGATTAGTGCGCCGCAGACAATACGCCGTTTAAATGGCAATCAGTCTCTTACGATTCAGGTTCGCCCTCAAGAAGCCATCGCCCTTGAAACAGCGATAAGCATTATTGATACAAACATATTGCCGCAATTGACAGAAATCGCGCAAGATAATGAAGTGTCTATATCGGTGAGCGGGGCTGCAAGTGCGCTTGAGGAAACATGGCAGGCAATGCAGGCAAATGTGCTAACAGCTCTTGGTGTGATATTTCTTCTGATGGTGATACTTCTTAGATCCTTTATCCTGCCTATCATAATAATATTAGCTGTCCCAATAGCGGCGGCTGGCGGAATATTAGGCTTGTATATTATTAATCTGTTTTTGCGCCAACCTCTTGATATGCTGACAATGCTTGGTTTTGTAATCCTAACAGGAATAGTGGTGAATAATGCTATTTTAATGGTTGAGCAAACCTGCCTTCAAATTCGCGAAGAAGGTATGAGTGTGGATGATAGTATTATTGAAGCGACACGAAACCGAATAAGACCTATTTTTATGTCTACCCTTACCTCTCTTTTTGGATTAGTACCTCTGGTTATTTTTCCAGGGGCAGGCTCTGAGCTATATCGCGGCATTGGAACTGTTGTTTTCGGCGGGTTGGCGTTATCCACCGTTGCAACCTTATTCATTGTACCAGGGCTATTATCCCTTGCCCGTAAACAGGTGCTTGCATCAAGTCAGAAGACCAAAATAAAAGACGCGTTTTTAACATCATAGATGCTATAAATGAATATATGGGATGAGTTGAGCAAACTAGTGACAGGCCTCGATGGATGCCAGCACAGCCAGTGCCGCTCTAGGTAAAGTAAATGGTGTCACCACATTCATTGTAAACCATAATTTCCTCTCCAGCAAATGACCCTTGCTCGAATTGACCCATATCCATAGTATCATCTTTTAGCAATGAGTATTGTATTTGCAGGAATAGCCACATTTGAATATCAAAAACGATTGCATGCATAGTTTCTTCAAATTAACAGAGCAATAAAAAGTATATAAAATAGCAGATTAAATATAGGTATTACAATGGCTCATCTAGACCGAATGAGGGCAGAAAAATTAATGTGTGAAATTGGAATAGAGGCGTTAATTCTTCTCTCTCCTGAGAGTTTCACATATGCGACAGGCGCACAAGCAGGAGTTGCAACTATGTGGCGCCGATCAGGCGCTGTAGCGGTGTTAGTGCCACGTGACCATAATTTGCCTGAAACGGCTATTGTGAGTGATTTGTTCGCACGGAACTTTAGAGAAGTTAGCCATATTACTGATGTGCGAGAAAGCCCGATTTGGGTTGAAACTGTAAATCTAGAGGCTGAAGATAAAACAGTTTCTGCTACAAGTCAGGTAGCATCTGCATGGCGTAAGAGCGCTCGTGCTGATGATTTTAATCGCCCAGCTATATTTGATCCTGCGATTTGTTATCAGCATCTAATTGATGCTATCTCACAGCAGGGGCTCACCCATAATAATATTGGATTTGAAGCATCAGCAATCTCAGTTTCTGATTATCAAATAATGAGTGATATTTTTTCAGAAATTAAACTAATTGATGCTAGCAGAATAATAGATAAGCTTAAGATGGTTAAAACTGCTCAAGAAATTGTGCATTTAAGACAGGCAGTTGAAATTGCAGAAAGCGGAATAATAGCAGTAAGAGAGGCGATTGATGTTCATATCACGAGAGACGAACTCACCGAAGTCTGGAGGAAAGCTATTGCTAATCATCCTATGAGTAGCAGGCTATCAGGCTCGTGGGAGTATATATCTGTTGGTAATAATCCTTGGGGCGGGAATGCTACTATAACAGATGGAGATTTAATAAAGGTTGATGTAGGTTGTCTGATCGAAGGGTACACATCTGATAGTGCGCGCACATTTGTGTTTGGCAAACCAGATGATACAAAACTAGAGATTTATAGTGCGTTATTATCCGGATTCATGGCAGGCATTGAGCTTTTGCAGCCAGGAGTTCCGCTAAATGAGGTTTATCATTCAACCTTGGGGGCCATTCGTAAATGCGGTTTTCCTGAATATATCAGAGGACATTTTGGTCATGGTCTTGGCGCTGGAATGGGAAGTGAGCAATGGCCCTTTATTTCAGCAGATGAAGAAACCAAGCTTCAGCCAGGAATGGTGATGGCGTTCGAGTGTCCTTGGTATATTGACGGTCTTGGCGGCATGATTATTGAAAACCAGTTCCTTGTTACTGATAATGGACATGAGATGATGAACACATTGCCACTTGGCTTGGAAGAAATAATCAAAATACCGATTACCAGATAACAAAGTGATTTATTATTAACAGTGCCAATCATTTTTTTTGAATGATAAAACTGGTTATAAAAGATAAAATCCAAAAATTACATAAGCTTTGATGGCAGAAAAAGGGCAATTTGTGGAATTGCAGTTAATAGCATTATTCCAACT
>JAACDT010000323.1 GCA_009936885.1 Alphaproteobacteria bacterium | reverse complement strand
ACGTCACCTGACCTGTTAGCACGATTAATGCTTACATATCAGTCATGTACATGAAGTGGTGGTGCCCAGAAGATGAGGTTCGATGCCCTAGTAAGGGGCTATTAACAACCTGACTTTCAATCTTATCAATAGTTTAGCATTTCAGCACCATAGGTAAAGTGCCTTATTTTGGATAACAGTTTGGATAACAGCATTGGACCAAGGTCCAAGGGCCGCGCTCCGCCGCCGCCGGACCCAGGAGGCATTTTAGAAGTTTAAACTTTTACGCAATTAGCCTATGCGCGATGTAATTCCGCCATCAACAACGAGACATTGTCCAGTAATGTAAAGCGCATCATCGGAGGCTAGGAAAAGTGCGGCTTTTGCAACATCCCACGCATCGCCCATTTTTCCTGTAGGACAAGACGCATTTCGTTTTTTGATCATATCCTCTTCACCACCCCCATAGCCTGATGTCACGTAGTGTCTGATTTGCGGCGTATCCATTAAACCCGGCATTATACAATTTGCCCTTAAACCTTTATTTGCGTATTGGATGGCTATATTTTGTGTTGCTTGATTAATGGCGCCCTTTGAGGCCGCATAAGACATGCATGGATAGCCGAAATAGTGACTAGCCGCTATGGACGACATATTCACAATTGCCGAATTTTTTTGCTCCAGCATAAGCGGAATTGCATGCTTGCTGGTGAGGAAAATACTTTTCAGGTTTACATTCAATAAGTTATCCCACTCTTCCTCCGTTATATCCTCTGGGCCTCCAACTTGCACTATACCGACATTGTTGTGCAAAACGTCTAATTTTCCGAAATCTGTTCGGACTTTCTCTACAATTAGATTGACTTGTCGATTGCTCCTGACATCGCATTCTAATGCGATTGCATTTCCTCCTTCTGACTCAATTACGCCAACTGTTTCCTCAGCAGCACCAAGATCTATATCACAAGCAATTACGGTCGCTCCCTCTCTAGCATATAAAACTGCAGACGCTTTTCCATTCCCCCAACCAGGCCCAATTGATCCGGCTCCCGTTACCAATACAACTTTATTTTCCATTCTGAGGGTCATGTTTTAAATTTTCCTTTTCTCTAAAGCGGACAGAATATCATCGAGAGTTTGTTGTGGTATTGGATAACAATTTTCTTCTGCAGGAAATTGTTCAGAGACAACATCCTCGTGATAGCTTTTAAAAGCTTGTCTGATTTGCTTGGATAAATCAGTGTACCTGCGGCTAAACTTTGGCAAAAATTGCTGAAATAACCCAAGCACATCTGATGAGACCAGACCCTGACAGTCACAATGGGGACCCGCACCATAGCTTATGGTGGGGACTGAAACCTCTTGCGAAACAAGTTTTGCTATATCAGAGGGAACACACTCCATAAGAATAGAGAAAGCCCCTGCTTCCTCAAAAAGTTTTGCATCATCAATCATCCGTAGTGCATTGTTTATAGATTTGCCCTGAACCCTCATTCCACCCAACTGACCAGAGCTTTGAGGGGTCAATCCAATGTGAGCCATAATCGGAATCCCTGCATCATAAATGGCTCGCACAGTTTTAAAAGAGTTCCTCCCACACTCAATTTTCACTGCATCTGCTCTACCCTCTTTTAAAAACTTACCTGCATTTTTTACAGCGTCGCGCGTTGAGGTCTGATATGATAAAAAAGGCATATCTGCCACCACCATTGAATTGCCAGCTCCTCTCGAGACAGCCTTCACATGGTGAAGCATTTCTTCAAACGTTACCGAAATTGTATCTGGATGCCCCAAAACTGTCATCGCCAAGCTATCACCAACTAATAATGTTTCGATGCCTGCTTCTGAAGCCAGCTTCGCAGTCGGATAATCATAGACGCTTAACATCGAGAACTTTTGACCCTTGGATTTAAATGTGGACAAATCCATAGGTCCAATTTTTTTTTCAATTGTCATGTTTCCCTCAAGAATTCTCCATTGTCATTTCTGCTTATCATAAAATTTAAAAAGAAGTTCTAGAAGCTCAGCTGGTTTTTCCTCTGGAATGAAATGCCCACAATCAAGAGCCTCACCTTCCACAAATTCTGCCCTTTCCTCCCATGCTCTCACATGGCTCAAGCTTTTACCTGTTTGCCAACCAGGCCGTTTAGTGGTGTTAGAGCCCCAATATACTGCGAAAGGGCATGAAATTTTTTTACCCCTATCGGTTTCGTCATGCTCCAAATCCAAGACAACTGACCTATATTCCGCGCAAGTAGCGTGAATACACTCTGGGGCACAAAAAAGTTCTTTATATCTCTGATAAATTTTGTCCGGGATTGCGTTTTCCGTCGCACACCAATTTTTCATCAGAAAATCGAAATAGGTTTCAGAACTATTTCCAATGAGCGTCTCTGGAAGGGGAAAGGGCTGCCTCATCAGATGCCAGTGGAACCAAGCAAAAGCAAGGTCAGCATCCATTGCATCAAATGCTGCTTGGGACGGCATAACGTCAAGGGAAACCAAGCTCAAAATTCTGTCCGGAGAATCTAAAGCCATTCTGTGCCCCACTCGTGCACCACGGTCATGACCAACAAGATGAAATTTATCAAAACCGAAAACATCAGCTAATTCTACAATATCCTGTCCTGTTGTTCTCTTGCAATAAATTGAGTGGTCTTCATTTGACGCGTCAGGCTTATCACTTTCGCCATAACCTCTTAAATCAGGAGCCAGAACTGAGAATTTTTCAGATAGTTTCCCTGCTATTTTGTGCCAAATCAGATTACATTGCGGATACCCGTGGAGTAAAATTATTGGTTCCCCTTTTCCTTTGAAAAGGCAATTCAAGTTTATACTATTAGTTCTAAATGTTTTTTTTTCGAAACCCTCGAATGCCATAATTTTAATCCTTCTTCAGGCGAAGTTTTTGAAACTGAAACTAATTCTGATTTCATTAGCTGAAGAGCAAAACACTTAAAGAGTTTTGCAGGCTTTAGGATAGACTTCAAGAAGAGTGTTCTAGCTTGATCAGAATAGAAACAGGGAAAAAGACTTTGGAGCTCGTTAAATGATGAGAATATTATTCAGCACCATCTTAATGTTAGCTGCTTACTCAGCGGCGCACGCACAATCAGACACCGAAGTAAACGGCTCTCTAGAAGATGAATGCGTTGTTAGCATTTTGCAGCTAGAAGAGGCTTTCATCACAGATGAGTACGATAAGGGCAAGTTTAATCCCTTCAGTTCCAGCGATGAGGTCATGCGGATGCGGATGCTTATTGAGATGGTTTCAATGTGCAGCCAGAACGGACTTTTGCCAGGCACAGAGAGCGTGCTCGACCAGCTACAAAGGGGTCTGTCTGATTTGAAAATTGGGGAGATGGTGAAGTAAAAAGCCTCAATTAATTTATATAATTAAATCCAGCACCAGGGGCCAAGGCCCGAGCGCCAGGATTGCAGGAGGCAGCTACAACTGCCGCCGCAGCCAGCCCTATTTTTATTTGAGACCATTTCTTTTTATTCCATATTGTTCATCCGTTCATTGTTCACCCCCTTAACAGGGGGTGAACATGAACAATGGCGTTCAACTGGTTGTTCATTTTGAACAGCCCACAACCCGCAGAAATACTGGTTTGTTCACTTTGAACTGGGAGTATGAACAAAGGGCTGAACAGGCTTGTTCAAAATGGCGAATCGTCGTCTTGGACAAATTTTTCTTGTTGGGTGGCAGTAAACTGGGCAGGCCAAAATTCACTTAACAAGTTAATGCCGTCAACGCTGACTGTGGGATTAGCCCTGGTGCCTTTCAACATCTCTTCTGCAATTAATTTGTCCAAATAATTAGGGATGCTAGTATGCGCCGCTGAAATCGCCTTGGCCATCTCACGGTAGGTAGACCTTCCTTCAAGGGCAAGGTGTTTGAGTAATCTATAACTCGGCTCAATGTTAAATTCAGTTGCATCAAAGGATAATCCGTAAATACCATCAGAGTCTGGTCCAACAAAGACTGTAAAAGAACTGGGCCGTGGTTTCCTTGCTCTCATTTTTTTGAGCATGAGTTCAAATTTTACCTCACCCTCCCGTGCTAGAACTGAAGAGTCACCCTCAGACAATCTAATGGTGTAATCCATAGGAACCGTCAAAATAGATGCCCCTCTTTGTTCGCCATTTTTTCCTGTATGGTGAACAAGCAAAACGGCGTAACCTTTTGACCTGAGCGACACCAGCCACGTGACAAACTTTTGCATTTCTGAGTTGTCATTTTCATTTACAGAATTACGAAGTGACGATAAATTATCGAGAATGATAAGCTGAGGTCTTTGTCCTTGGTCTCCAACAAATCGCAACAACTCCTCAAAAGCCTCCTGGTCTTCTGGCTTATCAAGCGAGAGTGGACAACCGTCTTTAAAGAGGCCCTCTGAGGGCAAAACATAAACATTGTCCATGCCTCCAGGA
This sequence comes from Alphaproteobacteria bacterium, assembly GCA_009936885.1. Lineage (GTDB taxonomy): Bacteria > Pseudomonadota > Alphaproteobacteria > Puniceispirillales > Puniceispirillaceae > UBA5951. The sequence continues at coordinate 1,739 of JAACDT010000323.1, read as the reverse complement.
GAAAGTTTCTGAAACCTGTCTTTTATCTCTGCTAAGGTCATTTCCCCATCAACATAGAGAACAGGAACTTGCTTATTTAATCGCCACCCAAGAACTCTCTCATTGCCTTGTGCAATAGCTAAGGCCATCGACATCACAAACCAAGATTTTCCCACACCTGTAGGAGCATAGACCATTCCAAAGCTTTGCATCGGGAGCCATGTTCCAAGAAGATATTCTGTAGGCGGTATATGTTTCTTAAGCAAATCCGCCTGTGATATAATATAGTCGCTTAGTGGCCGCCTTGGTTCGGGAGTATTCTCTGAGGCAAGGCGGCGTAAGTCTCCATTGTGACGGTCTTCCATTACACGCCCTCTCTTTTTCTGATTGAAATGTAAATCCCAGATAATTCTCGGTTATCGAGTGGTGGATGGCAGCATTGCTGATTGATGCGCTCCATCATCTGGAGAACATCTTCAGGACTGTAGCCTTTGGAAAATAAATAGCCGCAGCGGCTGGCCATCGTAGAGTTACGGCTGCCTTCACTAACAGGGTCAAGCACTGAGGGCGACGGGCCAGCATTGCGCTGGGACTTATTCTTAGCTTCTTTATCTGCCTTCTCAAGAAGACTAATTAAGTCATCAGATAAAGCTCCAATTTTGTTTGGCGCAGGTTCTATGTCATCGAGCCAGGTATATTCGCCAACACTACTGACGCTGCCGGGTGCAATAATATAGCCACCATTGCATCGGACATCGAGCCCTGGACCTATCTTGCCTGCAGTTGACTTAAACTTCCTAAGGCCACTGAAGTGATAAAAGTGTGCGCCGCCGCTCGGTGTTCTAGCTATCGCTCCGGTTGACATCTTTACGCCAAGCGCCTCTAGGGTCTTAAATCCATTAACACCATTCTTTGTATCAATGTCGAAGACCGTTAGCATGTTTGGGGGTCCAGTCAGGACCCCCACCATTGCTTGAGGAAAGGGCTGGAATAGTAATGAGATCGTGCCTGGCTCGTTACTAGCTTTTTGCTGCCAGCCAAAAACGAAAGGGCTTTTGGTGTCTGGCTTGACGGGAAATACCTTCCACCCAAAACGTTTCGCTAAATGATTTGCTATCTTGCTGCTACTATAATTAGTCATTTAACCACCTCCTCTTTCTTGTGAAGGCGACTATCAATCCATGCCTCTAGGTCTGACATGCGCCATGCCACGGCGCGGGTGCCAACCTGCACACGACGGGGAAAGTCCGGATGTTCCGCAAGGGAATATAGGTGTTTCTTACTGACGCTAAGCATCTCTGCTGCATCTTTAGGACGAACTAATCTTTGTTCGTGTTTAGTGTCAGCATTTGCAAATGCCTGGACTAATTCATAAAAGGGTGTGTTCATTTCGAACTCCTTAAACTATGCGTTAAGGAATCCGTTTTTTCATAAGGTGTCCTTAACGCTGGTTAGCGTAATGGACTTCGCCCCTTGCCACTTGCATTGCCTGGTTACTGTGGCTCTCCTGCCGGAGAAGGTGGTCGGTGCCTGTGTCGACAGGCTTTCATTTAAGGACCTACTGCTATCACCTTACCACGCTTTACCAGGGCCGATGGTGATATGTCATAATTAAGAGTGAGGCGGTTTTTGTCAAGAGAGAAAATTGATTAATATTGTTTAAATACATATATTTATGAGATAAAATGGGATAAAATGTCATGATAGATAATGATATATTGACCATATAACTATGTAACAAACATCGATCCACTCACATT
>JAACDT010000009.1 GCA_009936885.1 Alphaproteobacteria bacterium | reverse complement strand
TCACAATTTGGTCAAACTGTTATAGAAGGAAAAAATGTAACAAAAATCTTCGGAGAAACTGTTACAGCACTCGAAGGAGCTAATTTTGATATCCAAGCTGGTGAATTTATTTCACTCGTTGGACCTAGCGGTTGTGGTAAATCGACATTATTGCGCCTTGTGGCAGGATTAATTGAAAAAACTTCTGGTGATGTTAAAGTTAACGATGATTTAGTGACCAAACCACGAACTGATATTGGTATGATGTTTCAGAAAGCGGTGCTACTTGATTGGCGTACAGCGATAGAAAATGTTCTATTGCCATCTGAAATGAAACACCGAATTACTCAAGAAGACAAAGATAAAGCGATGGCCTCCCTTGAGCTTGTTGGATTGAAGGGATTCGAATTTCATTTTCCAAAGCAATTATCAGGCGGAATGCAGCAACGTGTAGCACTCGCAAGGCTTATTCAAACAGGCGCTGATATTATGCTAATGGATGAACCTTTTGGTGCTCTTGATGAATTCACAAGAGAGCGCTTGAACGTTGAGTTAATGCGTATTGTCGGTGAACTAAAAGCAACAACATTGTTTGTGACACACAATATTCAAGAAGCAATTTACCTGGCGGACAGAGTGATGGTTATGACACCACGCCCTGGAAAAATAGCAGAGATTATCGAAGTCAAGTTCGAACGTCCAAGAGATATATCTATTCAGACCAGTCGTGAATTTAATATAATCATAGAGCAGGTGAGAGACACGTTGGGGAGTCATTGATTAGATGTCCTATTCAACGAACCAACCAACCAAAAATATTAGCTTATTTAAGACACTACCATTCCATTTGCTCATATTTGCTGCGCTTATTGTGATTTGGGAATTGACAAATCTCTACGGGTTTGAGGACCAAATTCAAGCGGATATGATTGCACCAAGACCAACTAACATTGTTCTTGCCATGCTTGATATTTTAATTGTCGATAAAACAGTTTGGAAACATCTGATATCTACTTTTCAAAAAGCTTTATTAGGCGCAAGTATTGGTACTGCAATAGGTATGGGTTTAGCGATTGCAGCGACACTTAGCCTGACCTTCAGAAAATACATAAAGCCTTGGATTATTTTAATGGAAGCAACACCTAGAATTGCTGTTGGTCCCATCTTTGTCGCTCTTTTAGGGTTCGGATTATGGTCAGCAGTTGCACTTGCTGCATTAGTTGCGTTCTTCGGCCCATTTGTAAATACGTTTCAAGGATTAATGGAAGTTGATGATGAAGCAGAAGAGATGTTTCGCTCTCTTGGAGCATCACGGTTTCAGACATTCTGGAAGTTAAGATTTGCGTCCGCTATGGAACTAATATCAGCTGGTTGGAAACTTGCTACTGCTTCTGCATTTGGCGGCGCACTTGTTGCTGAATTTATTCAAGCAAGTGAGGGAATGGGCGTTCTAATTGCGCAATATGTGATCATGATTACCATGGATTACGCATTTGCAGGACTTTTATCCGTTACTATATTTGGATTTATATTATTTAAAATAATGGATTATTTCGACTACCGTCTGATTTTTTGGAAAAATGATTATCTTCTTTTAAAAGAAAGTGAAAAAAGACGCAAGAAAGCAGGGATTGTATCATGAAAACAGTAAGCTTTTTGGTATCGTTTTTAAAATATTCACTTAGTTTTATCCTAGTCCTTGGTTTATGGGAAGTGTACGCAAGATATGGAGGACTAAATGAGTTATTTTTGCCTCGCCCGTCAAAAATTGGAGCTAAGCTATATAGCCTTTTCGTAAAGTTTGAAGTCATCGAGCAAGGCACGATATATTGGCATTTTTTTGCAACGCTAGCACAAATGAGTATCGGATTTGTTTACGGAATAACGATTGGAACAACATTAGCGGTACTAGCAGCGTTTAACGAAACATTTAGAAGATATGTTGCCCCTTATGCAGTTGTCTTTAATGTAACACCTGGTATTGCGGTTCTTCCATTAATTATTGCTTGGTTCGGTTTTGGCTGGGAATCCAAGATTGCTTTGGCAACATTGGTATGTTTCTTCCCACCATTTATTAATACATTAACTGGTTTGTTAAAGAAGAATGACGAAGCGATTGAGCTGTTTCAGACAATTGGTGCAACTCAGTCACAATATTTCTGGAAGCAACAACTTCCAAATGCATTACCCGAGGTTTTTGCTGGATTAAAACTTGCAATCACGACAGCGTTACTTGGCACGATTGTAGCGCAGTTTGGATCAGCAACTGAAGGGGTAGGAATTCTAATGCAGCGATTTGCGTTTAGGCTAGATATGGCTGGCTCGTTCGCTTCATTAGTTACGATGGCTATCATGGGTCTATTAGTTTTCACCATTGCAGAAGTGATGGACAGACGTATCGTGTTTTGGCGTGATGCCAAAGGTCTAGAGCGGGTGTCCAAAAAGAAGCAACGTAAACTAATGGTCAATGGGTAGGCAAAAAAAGTGAAGACCTTAATGTGAGGTTTTTAAAATGAGCGTAAGGGAGAAAAATATGCTTAAAAAAATATTAGCGACCGCGATAGCAGTTGCAGTGATATCGCCAATGTCAGCTATGGCTGGCGGGCACCTGGATAAAATCACAATTATCCAACCTTCTTATCCGTCAATGATTTTCTGGCCGTCACATATCAGTGCACAGCTAGGATTTTATGAGGAGCAAGGTATTGACCCAACATATCTTGATGGTGATACAACCGTTCCATATCAGGCTTTCCTATTAAATGGACAAGCTGACTTTGCAATGCTTGACGGCCCTCAGGTTTTCCAGGGTGCCGCTGCAGGTATGGGTTTAAAAACTGCCTATTCAGTTCATAGTTCAGCACCAGAGGGTGTTTATGTAAATGATGATAGCCCACTTCAAAGCGTAACTGAGCTAAAAGGTAAGACTGTTGGTCTTGCATCAGACCGTGACCTTGCTTCTCTAAAAGTTGCATTAGCTCATGCTGATTCAAATACTGATGGTATTAGCACAGTTGTTGTTGGTGACGCGGGTCCTACATTGGCAAACGTATTTCTAAAAGGAACAGCTGCTGCATTCGCAGGTTCAATTTCTGACTTGGCAGCACTTGCAACCAAAGGTGTTATTGTAAGAGATATCACACCTCCATCAGCAAAAGTTGCTCCTGCAAACACATATGCTGTTAACGGCGCAACAATGATGGATAACTATGACAAATATTGTCGTTTCCTAAAAGCATACTCAATGGGTGTGCACGTTGGTCACTACAACCTAGATATCATTGCAGCTATGTCAAAGGCACCTGATGGTTCGCCAGCACAGTGGGAAGTTGAATCAGTGGGTAATTCCTACTTAGCAGCTGTGGCAAAACTTCAGTTACCACCAGAAGGTGACACATTATATGGCTTGGTAGCTGAGTCTGCATGGCTTACAGTTAACAATGATATGAAGATGATCGGTGCAGTAGACGCAGATTATGATACAAATGATTATCTTACACACGTATTCGAAGGCTGTGCAAACAACTTCGATCGTGCGGCAGTTGAAGCAGCTGCTGATGCATGGATGGCTAAAAACGGTTAATCTAGCATTATAAAATAGATTTGGGCGCTTGAGTTATATCAAGCGCCCTTTTTTATGCGTAAAATCATGCTTAATTAAAATTGATTAAATAACAGGATTTGTAAGTGACCCCAATCCTGTAACGTTGATTGTAACAACATCTCCAGATTTCAAAAACTTCGGAGGGTTGAAACCTATACCTACACCAACAGGTGTTCCAGTTGCAATTATATCTCCTGCAAGAAGTGTCCCTGTTAAGGTAAGAGTTTCAATTAAAGTTGGTATGTCAAATATGAGATCGCGAACCTCTGCTTGCTGGCGAACCTCATTATTCACAAGGGTTTGAATTTGCATAGATGGCAAATCACCTATTTCATCCTTGGTCACAATATAAGGACCCATCGGTCCAAACGTATCCAAGCCTTTTCCAATTGTCCATTGGTTATGCTTTTTCTGCAACTCACGAGAAGTGACATCATTGATAATGACATACCCAAATACGTAATCCTGCCAATCAGCTTTGGCAACACGCCGCGCTGTTTTGCTAATTATCACACCAAGCTCACCTTCATAATCAACAGATTCTGTTGGATCAATTGAGGCATTAATGGCATCATTTGGCCCAATTAGCGATGTCATTGCTTTGGTGAAAATTATGGGCTCAGATGGAATTGTTTCTTTCTGAGTTGCATCGAAACCTGAATCAAAAAACTCCTTTGCATGTGCATAGTAATTTTTTCCAACACATACCATATCTCTGATGAGATACGGTATCGGAGCTAGTATCTGAACATCGGTTAAATCTCTTCTCTCAGCAGTATCGATGATATCGTCCCAAGATGCCATATTACCATTGCGTATAATAGATAGGACAGCCATATCGGCCCCCTCTCCTTCAACACAACAGACAAACTCATCGCCGATAATCATGCCTGCTTTTATGTTACCATTATCCTTTACAGTTGCGAGTTTCATAACGCTCCTTCCTTCTGGTTATTTACTAAAAATACTCTAGCCAATTATCGATAAATGTGAACATAATAATATCAACATGTTAATTAATAAAAAAAACTGCTGGATTAACAATAATAACAAAACGGAGTTATCATGGGCGTGGGAATTATCGGACTTGGCGCAATGGGCGGAGCATATGCTCGAAACTTATTGGCAGGGGGCATTTCGGTATCTGGTTTTGACCCAGATCCAGCTGCACAAGAAATGTTAAGTAAGGCAGGCGGCACGCCTCAGACCAGCTATGGTGACTGGCTTGGTGAGTGTGAGCTAGTAATCTTATCCCTAGCAAATATAAAAATTCTTGCAGATGCGACTCAAAAACTGAGTGGCATTTTAAAACCAGGACAAGTTGTATTGGAAACCGGAACTTTCACTCTCGAAACAAAACAGGCTGCAAAAAAGATGTTAGACAGCTGTGGCGCCATCCTACTAGATTGCCCTGTTAGCGGAACTGGCGCGCAAGCAGCGGTAGCTGATCTTGTGATGATGGCCAGTGGTTCAGAAGAGGCATTTACCAGAATAAAACCGCTATTAGAGCATTTTACAAAGTCAGTCCTTTATGCCGGACCTTTCGGAAATGGCTCTAAACTAAAATTTGTGGCAAATCATGCTGTGTACGTTCATAATTGCGCTGCAGCAGAAAGCCTTAATTACGGAATAACTCTTGGTTTAGACCCCAAAATGATATTTGAATTACTATCTAATGGAGCTGGTCAATCAAAAATGTCTGATTTGCGTATGCCATTAATGATAGACCATGCCTATGAACCAGCTACAGCAAATATGACAATTGCTTATAAAGATATATCGGTCATCAGTGAGGATATTAAAAGCAACAATTGTTCAACTCCACTTTTTGATGTTACCCAGAAATTATATGATGTAGCGAAAAAGGGCGTGCCTATTACATATGATACAGGTGCGGTTTATGAAGTTTATAAGCAAAAATTGGTTTAATGACTTTTGAACCATATAGCTTTCTTACGATAGCTTCAATAATGCTTGCCTTAGTGCTTTCAGGCAGTGTGAAGGGTGTTTTTGGCATTGGGTTGCCTGTCGTTGCCATGGCAATCCTTCCACTATTTATTACACCCATTTCGGCTATAACCGTTATTGCACTTCCTATTGTAGTGACAAATATTCAGCAGCTTTTTTCAGAGAAAGAATGGAGGTACATAATTATAAAATACAGGTATATGGCGCTATTCATGCTACTTGCAAGTTTTCTATCAAGCCAGATACTTACACAAATATCTGTGGATCTAATTACTGCTATAATTGGTTTTGCACTTGCTTTATTTGCTATTTATAGTTTGTTTACTTTTACACTTCCAATTACATCACACTCGGTCTGGCAAATAATAGCAGGGGCAAGCTCGGGATTATTAAGCGGAATGACGGGAATTCAGTCCACAGCTATAATTTATTTTGCTTCACTAGACATATCCAGAAATGAATTCGTTGGTGCCGTAGGATATATATTTTTAGTTGGAGGACTAGGCCTAAGCATCGGATTGATAAACAATAATTTACTTAATTCAAGTTCAGCTATTTTAAGCATAGCAGCGGTATTATTTAGCACAGTAGGGTTTAAACTAGGCTCCCTACTGCGCCCATATATTCACTCAGAATTATTTAAGAAACTTTTATTTCTGCTCATGCTGATAATTGGCATGAAACAAATTTATCAGTTTTTTGCCAATTCTATTTAAGACAGCTTTACAACTTCTCCCTCTTCAGCAGATTTAATAATTGCATTCAAAACCTCAATATTATGCATCATCTCGAAATTTTTATTGAGGTATTCTGTGCCATCAACAATAGCCGAACGCCAATTTTCAAGATTTGCAGAGACTGAATCTGCCCAATCATAGCGTGTTGTTTTCGTATCTTCCAGAGAACGATAAACTTGTAAATCAGCAACACCTGTCGTCTCATCAGGGTGCGTGCTGTTTCGCACCTCCGCCCACATCTCAGAGCCGAAAATATGCGTGCGAAGGAAATGAGGTGTATGAAGGATAGCTTGAATATTTGCGGTCATACCTGCTTCAAATAACAGCTGAACAACGACAACATCACCTGTCTCCCAACCAAGAGAACGGCTCGAAGTATTAGCGTAAACAGACTTAACCTTACCAAAATACCAAATCAGAATATCGGTTAGATGGATGCCCATCTGGGTCATGCCTGCCGCTGGTGCAAATGTCTTTGATGTTCTCCAACTTCCAGGCGGAAGGTTAATGAGCTTATCATGACTAAAGGCCAATTCAGCATGCATAATGTTACCAAAGGCATTTTCATCTAAAAGACGCTTGATTTCCATTACTGCTGGCTCAAATCTGCGCTCATGGCCTATTCCCAATACCAGCCCAGCCTCTTCACAAGCCTTCACACTATTGCTAGCCCCATCAAACGTAAGGGACAGCGGTTTTTCACAGAAAACATGTTTTCCCTCAGCAACAGATTGGGCAATTTGCTGATCATGCAAATCATTTGGTGATGTTAGAATAAGGGCACGTACATTTTCCATTTTGACAGCTTCGTCAAAATCTAAAATTGGCGTAAGACCCATCTCAATTATATCGCTATGCGCATCTGCATTTGGTTCAACAACGCAAACCAACTCAAAAAGACTATTTTCTTTTAATCTAGAGGCAATGGTGCGACCCCACCAACCAAATCCAACAAGTGCTACTGGTAACATTTAATTTCCTTTCTTACGATTTACTACTGCGCCAGGCAGCTAGTAATGAAGCATCATGTGCTGCCCAACCATCTTCTGCTGCATCTTCAGCAGTTTTCCGTGCTGCATCAATAATCGGGCTTTCAATTCCCATTGATTGAGCAGTACCAACCATTAGTTTCATATCTTTAATGGCATTAAACATTGTAAAATTGGAGGCTGATGAGTGACCCTCCCTCATCATCTCTAATATCGGCTGGCATCTGACTTTTGCTGCCCCAATAGCACCAGAGCTATCAACTAAAATACTCATTGCCTGTTCAGCACTAATATCTTTGCTTGTTGCCATTGCAACCGCTTCTCCGAGAGCGCCCCAATAAACCATCAAAGGCAAATTTATTGCAAGTTTCATAGCAGCTGCCGCACCGGTCTCGCCTAGATATTCAATTCTTCTCGTCATTTGCTCTAAAATTGGCTTTGCTCTCTCAAACGCGGCATTATCCCCAGCAACTAGCGCAAGCAAAGTGCCCTCTTTTGCTGGCTTTACGGTTCCTCCAACTGGAGATTCGATAAATTGCCCGCCCTTATCTAAACCTGCTTTCTCAAGTTCAACCGCACGTTCTGGAGACGAGGTACATATCTCAATAATCAGCTTTCCATTAAGCGAAATGGTTGTTAATCCGCCATCATCAAAATAAGCAGACTGAGTTGCATTATCATTTGCCAAAACAGAAATTATAATTTCCGCCGAAGATGCGACCTCTGCAGGTGTTGCTGCTATTGTAACACCTTCTAAATCACCTATTTTTTCAGGGGAACGATTCCACACTATAAGCTCGTTCCCTGTTTCCATTAGACGCTCACAAATTGCGCGTCCCATTTTACCAACGCCTATTAACCCAAGAATCATTGTATAACTCCCTGTTGAACAACTGAAAGGATAATACTGATTAGTTACCCAGATTGGAAACATAAAGATAAAAATAAGCCAATAGTTTCATAGGTTGAGAGAAAAATCAGATTAATTAACTCTAAT
>JAACDT010000322.1 GCA_009936885.1 Alphaproteobacteria bacterium | reverse complement strand
CGCGCCGAGAAAAGGTTATTTTAGATGCTACAAAACATCCGGATTTCTGTTTTGAGACGCTAAAGGTAGCCATTGGTGAATCAAAAGATATTCACTAAAATAGTGAAATCACAAAGCCGAACATTTATTATGAGAAAGAAGCAAAACAGACATGACTTCTATTGCATTTTTAGATGGTGGCTTGGGACAGGAAATTAATAAGCGTTCTAAGCAAAAAACATCTCACCCCTTATGGTCAGTCAAAGTTATGCTTGAAGACCCAGAAATCGTAATTGGTGCTCATAAAGACTTTCTTTTCGCAGGCGCAAAGGTAATTAGTCTGAACAATTATACTGCCTCTATAACGCGGCTTTCTCGGCATGGTTTTGGCGATAAATTCCAAGAAATCCATCAGCTTGCTATCCAGCTAATTAATAAAGCGGTAGCCGAAAGTGGGCTAGCACGTGATACCATTAATATTGCAGGTTGCCTGCCACCTCTTGCTGCAAGTTATGTATCTTCAGCTGCTCTTGATTATCAACAATCCTATGATGAATTTTGCCAGCTTATAGAGGTCCAATCTGGGGGCGTAGATTTGTTTCTGGTTGAAACAATATCGAATATTACTGAAGCAAAAGCAGCTATCGCGGCGCTGAAACATTATAATAAAAAGATTTATATAGGCCTTACCCTAATGGATGATCTAAGGAATAGACTGCGGTCAGGGGAAACGCTGGAAGAGGCGGTGGAACATTTTTCAGATGGGAAGATAGATGCTCTCTTGCTGAATTGTTCATTCCCTGAAGCTATTGATGAAGCGATGAAGATACTACAGACATCTGGGTTACGATATGGTGGTTATGCGAATGGCTTCACGTCGATAGAAAATCTGGCACCCGGCACCACAGTTGATGGATTACAAGCGCGAATCGACTTGAGCCCTGAGAAATATGCAGAACATGTACTAGGTTGGCTAGATATGGGCGCTACGATTATTGGCGGCTGCTGTGAAATTGGCCCTGAGCATATAAAATATCTAAGTCAGCTGCTCACAGCAAAGGGGCATGAGCTTACCACACTCGTCTAGCTGTCAAAAACTAAGGCTGAGTAGTGCTCAAGAGGCTGGGTCTGAATCATTCTGAAGCTGACCTAGCAGGATGTCTGAGTAGTCTCTGCGTTTGATATCCCATTTCTGGAACCGCCGATTTGCAAGATAGTATAACACATAGCCAAACGGGATGCCGAGCAGAGGTGAGAGATAGGATTCTATGGCATTCAATTTTAGGCCAGCCGCAATCAACATGGCGCCAACTACTGCGCTTGCAATACCAAAAGCTGGAGAGTTCCTAGCAGGCTTATCGAGAGGGTTTTCTTTCTCCCACGCCTTCATGCCAGCTATCCAGGCAGATTGCTTCTCGTCTGATAAAGTGTTGGCGGGGGGAAAACCATGATTTTGTTTCATTTTATTTTCCTAAAAACTTGCCTGAATCTGCGCGCGCATGGAAAGGCGAAATAATATCCTTTTCAATCGTCTCTTTGAGGGTCTTTAACGGCGCATTCCACTCACCACGAGAAGTTTGTTTAAACAATTTCATATTATCATACCACACTGTTCTGTCTTTACTTTTCCCCCACCTCCAGTCAGATGCGAGAGATAAAAGTAGGAAAGTAGGGATGCCGAGGCTGCCTGCCAGATGGCAAATGCTTGTATCTACAGCAATCACGCCATCAAGGCGTTTGCAAATTGCAGCCGTTCCTGTGAATGTTGATAATCCTTCTGCAAGGTTCACGATCTGGTGCCTTTCAAGAAGATTCTCTTCTTCTTCAGTTAGCGATTTTTGAAGATTGAAAAACTGTGCTTTTGAGGGAAGATGTGGCAATAGCTCTTCTAGGATCATGCTTCTGTGAATGTCATTTTTATTGGACGGACTCCCTCGCCAACAAATCCCGATAAAAGGGCTTTCTCGCTCTTCTTTTTCTACTGGAACTAATACAATATCGGCTTTGATAAAATTAAAGATAAAGTTTTGTGGCAGTGGGGTTTCTTGATAGTTACGCAGCGCAAAAGGAAGACTCATCAAGGATATCGAATAATCTGGCGCCACACTATCATCATCTTGGTCGACAAAGGTAGCTGGAAAATCTATGCCTTCAAAGAGTCCTCTCAGCACATTTTGAATGCAAAAATATATTTTGACATCTAATTTTGCCAGCTCAATTATGTAGCGTGAAAATTGGATTGTATCTCCCAAACCCTGTTCATAATAAACAAGGATCGTTTTGCCCTTAAGAGAGGTTATTCCATCCCACTTTTTGGTTTCTGAAGGGTGTTTAAACCTCACATTATCTCGTGCAACAATCCGCCATTCGAATTCTTTCCAGCCGAGCAAAAATTGCTCATCTTTCAGCAGTGCCATACTATATGCAT
>JAACDT010000321.1 GCA_009936885.1 Alphaproteobacteria bacterium | reverse complement strand
TTGGACATGTGGTCCCACGAGCGCGCCGAGATGAGGTGGCACGTGCGGTCGACCGGCCACGTGATCGGCGAGAACATCGAGCACATGGCGTTGTCGCGCGAGGTGCCGGTCGTCGAGCCGATGTAGGTGGCGACGTCCGACCAGTGGTCCTGGCCCATCCACGCGCCGTAGAAGAGCGTGTCGTGCTGGTACTCGGTGGCGTCCGAGTTGATGATCGTGTACACCTGGCCCTGCACGCCGACGCGAGAATATCAGGATAAGGGTTTCCATGCGCCCCATCCCAGAAAATATGTTTTTTATCCTTATCAAGCTCCTCGAATAGCATACGTGCTTTTTTCGGAGTGCGCCGAGATGGAATGATGATAAGGCGTGCATTTTTGTGCTGCGCATAGTCAAATATGTCATGAGCCAATTTTTCAACAATAGAAGCAGATACCCGGTAGCGCTTATTATTTCCGCCAAGCATTACGACAATCTGGAGAGAATTTAATGGCCCAAATCGTTTATTCATATCTGATTTCCCTGCCATTATCTGCTTTTTAACAAGCCAGCTTAAAGAGCCTGTAGAAATTACAAGATTAGAGAAGTTCTGCTCCGATGCTGCAATTTTATCATGAGATGGCACAACCAATACATCAAAGTAATCAGGTGAGATGCCGGGATCTTGTATTTGAATAGTTTTGCTTCTGCCTTTGGATATTCGGCGCAAACCAATTGATAATCCAGCCATTCTGCGCCCACAGCTAATAATATAATCAGGATAAGGCCCTCTTATCCAGCTTGGGCTACGACCCATTGTAAGTCGCCAGGTAGGTATTTTGGCAAGGGTTGGAAATAAGCGCAGAATTGGCGTAGGATGTGCCTGTAGAATAGCAGGCTCAATATTTAAGGATTTTGCAACAGCGATGGACTGCTTTAGCATGCCAGTAGTGCCATCTGTTACAATCCAACATGATTTTACGTTACGGTCGTCGGACATATTTTTTCACTAACTTTTGTTCTAGTTAACAAATCTACGCTCAATTTTTGTAATATTCTTGCGTGATCAGGTTTAACTATTTATGATTTGAAAATCAAACAGGGATTAGGTTTATGGCAAAAAAGCACAAGTTAGATAAAGTTGATAGACAAATTTTGTATGATCTTCAAAAAAATGGAAGATTAAGCAATGTAGAGCTTGCCAAGAATGCTGGAATATCTGCGCCTCCGTGTTTGAGGCGGGTTCGTGCTCTTGAAGATGCTGGTATAATCCGTGGCTACAACGCTGAAATAGATCCCGAATCTGTTGGATATACAGTCACTGTTTTTGCTTTTGTGGGGCTTACTAGTCAAGCAGAAGCAGATTTAAAGAAATTTGAAGAGATGGTTGTAAGCTGGGAAGAGGTAAGAGAATGCCATATGCTTATGGGCGAAATTGATTTTTTGCTGAAAATTGTAGCAACTGACTGGGATGATTTTCAGAAGTTTCTGACCAGCAAGTTAACACCTGCTCCAAATGTTAGCCATGTTAAAACAGCTCTTTCCATAAGGTCTGAAAAAGACTTGCCAGGGGTTCCTTTGAAGGAGAAAGCAGCACACCCATATCCTTAAAGCTGATGGCGTTTCTTAATCACCATTGTAAACGCTGATAGATAAAATCTCATAAGGATGCGGGCCGCGCGGGGTCTGAACTTCAACAGAATCACCAACTTGTTTTCCGATTAGACCTTTGGCGATAGGAGACGCAGTTGAGATTTTACGCTTTTCAAGTTCTGCTTCGTAGGGGCCAACGATAGAGTAGCTATATTCGACATCTGTAAGTTCGTCCACAATAACAACCGTCACGCCGAATGTAACTGTTTTGCCTGTTATTCTGCTGGCATCAATTACTTCACCTCGGCTTGTTACATCTTCTAGCTCTTTGATTCGACCTTCAATAAATGATTGACGCTCGCGAGCAGCATGATATTCAGCGTTCTCGGACAAGTCACCATGTTCTCTTGCATCCGCAATCGCACGAATAACTTGTTGTCTTTCAACATTTTTAAGCTGGTGCAACTCTGACTTTGTTTTGTCTAAACCAGCTTGCGTAAATGGAATTTTTTCCATATTAGGCCTCTTATCGCTTTGTATTATAATGCAGACGGTAACAAAGTCACTGTAAAGTGATTCAATTTAACCGTCTAGACTTTGTGTCTTTTTAGCTACTTACGGAGTGTAAATAATCTTGGATAGATTTTGCGGAAAGTTTGGTTTTTTGTAATGCACGAATTGCCGCAACAGCTGCTCTACTTCCTGACATGGTTGTATAATAGGGGATATTATTGGTTAGTGCTGTTTGTCTTAGTGACAAGCTGTCCTGTATAGCAGCAACACCATGGGCAGTATTAAAAACAAGGTCTATTTCACCAGAAAGCATGGCATCTACAGCATGTGGCCGCCCTTCCAAAACCTTGTTAATTCTCCTAGCTGGGATACCAGCTTTATTTAGATATTTGGTGGTGCCATCTGTTGCACAGATTTCCAAACCAGATTCGATAAGCGAATGACAAATCTTAACAAAAGCAGGTTTATCAGAATCTTTAATTGAAATAAAAACCGTTCCAGAAATAGGCAAATCCACACCAGCCCCTAACTGGCTTTTAGCAAAGGCGATGCCAAATTCTTTATCAATGCCCATTACTTCGCCTGTTGATTTCATTTCAGGGCCAAGAAACACATCAACACCAGGGAAACGTGCAAATGG
>JAACDT010000008.1 GCA_009936885.1 Alphaproteobacteria bacterium | reverse complement strand
GGTGAAGCTGGATTACCAGAGCCAGAAGAAACAGGTAAAACCTTTATTGAAAATGCTGAACTTAAAGCAAAGGCTGCGGCAAGCGTATCTGGGTTGCCTGCACTTGCAGATGATAGCGGTCTTTCCGTATCTGCTCTTGGCGGGGCGCCTGGTATTTATTCCGCAAGATGGGCAGGCGAAAACAAAGATTTTAAAAATGCGATGAAGCGTGTTGCAGATGCTCTGTTGATGAGTGGTCATTATGATAAAACCGCCCATTTTCACTGTGCCCTTAGTTTGTGCTGGCCTGATGGTGCGTGTGAAACTTTTGAAGGTATTTTAGCGGGAGAGCTTATCTGGCCAGCAAAAGGGGATAGGGGATTTGGGTATGATCCTATGTTTGTGCCTAATGGGTATACGCAAAGCTTTGGCGAAATGGATCCTGATAAAAAGCATGCTATGAGCCATCGCTCCATTGCATTTCAGAAACTGCTAAGCACATGCTTTCAGATATAGCCTCAACATCAAATAGATTTGGGATCTATGTCCATTGGCCATTTTGCGTGTCGAAATGCCCATATTGTGATTTTAATTCACATGTCAATAAAGATATAGATGTAACTAAATGGAATCAGGCCTATATATCTGAGCTTAGCTGGATGGCCAAATTATATCAAGAAAAGGCAAAAAATCCTGTGCAGGTAGATTCAGTTTTTTTTGGCGGTGGAACCCCGACTTTAATGCCTGTATCTATTATTGAAGAAATTTTAGAGACGATTGACACATTATTTCCCCTTGCTTCAAATATTGAAATAACAGCAGAGGCAAACCCGTCTTCAACCGAGACTCAAAAATTAGCTTCTTTTAAATCTGCTGGCATAAATCGGATTTCTGTTGGCGCCCAATCTTTGAATCCAAAAACACGCCACTTCCTTGGAAGGGCGCATAGTAATCTGGATATTTACAATGCGTTAAATGCGGCTATGGGGTTGTTTAACCATGTTTCCGCTGACTTTATCTACGGGATGCCTGAACAAACAGCTTCTGGATGGATGGATGAGCTTGAACAAATTATACAATTAGGCTTATCTCATATTTCTGCTTATCAGCTGACAATTGAACCAGGAACACAGTTTTATACTCGCAGTAACAAAGGAGAAATCCTAACATGCGATGATGAAATTATGGCTGATTTATATGAATTAACCACAAATATGCTCTCCAGAAATGGGTTTGAGTTATATGAAGTTTCAAACTACGCAAAACCAGATGCTTACTGTCAGCATAATTTAATATATTGGAACTCTCAAGACTGGCTTGGAATAGGTCCTGGCGCTCATGGCAGATTTACACTTCCAGATAATCGGCGATGGCATAGTCAAACAAGAAGAAGCCCAGAGGGGCGGCTGAGCGCTATTCAAAATAACCAACATGGTATAGATATTCATAATGAAGATGATGAAGTGGAATTTGCTAGAGAAATTATTTTAATGGGCCTCAGGCTGTCATCTGGAATAAATCTGCCAGATTGGCTTTTTGAAAAAGAGACGCTTATTAACATAAACTGGCTACAACAATTCAAAGAAGATAACTTTATTGCTCTACATAACAACCATATTAAAGTTACACCCAAAGGCCGGTTGCACCTCAATTCTATCATATCAAAATTATTGAATTGACGGTTGAACAAGAAGATTATCTGATATTTCCATTATTTCAAACACGCGTTCTGTTAGTCCAGATTGTGACATCTTAAATTGTCCGCTAAATCCAATAAATCCGGGTTGAGTTGCAAGATCATCTGCCAATGGAATAGGCGCATTAGCGAAAGCTGCTGCTATCACAAGGGCACTTGCATCAAATGCTATCTTTGCAAGATCGTTTGATTCAAACGTAAATTCAGATTGCCAAACATTATTAAACTTTTCTTCTGCGGGCCTTTTTGGCAATGTCAAAATGGCATTTTGCAAAGAAGGTTCATTCAACATTTTCGGCTGATTCCATTTATCAATTCCCATAAATAAGGCTCTATCAGGACCAAGATCATAATAAGAGAGAATGGGTGCGACCTGTAGGATGAAATCTGTATCGCCTGCAATGATTACGGTATCATATGCTGGCGGCGGAAGCGTAAGCGGTTCTTTGCTTGTATCTACATATTTAGCGAATGTTTTAATCTGACTTAGCAATTCTTCTTGTTCCATCTGAAAAACATTATCCAGCTCAAAGACGGTTCTTGCTGATAACCCATAATCAGCCAATTGGTTTATAGCGGCATTGGTTATTTTTTTTCCAAGTTGAGAGTTGGATCTCAAAATACCAAAATTCTGTTTTCCTCTTGCTACTGCAAAATCAACTAGTTGAGAAATCTGCTGCTCTGGCAAGTAGCCCAACACCCAAACACCTGGCTCTGCAACATCTATATTGTTGGAAAATGACAGAACCGGAATATTTGACGCCTTTAATAGTGGTTTAACAGCAGACACTGAATTAGAAAATAGCGGGCCAATTACAACATCGACATTATTAGAAATAGCCTCGTTGGCTGCATTAACAGCCTGTTCGCCGCCAGCTGTATCAAAATACAACAATTCGATATTTGGATTTCGCATTTTGAAAAAGGCTAGCTCAGAACCACCTGAAATCGTATTTCCAAGATAGGAAAAAGAACCCGTTAACGGAACTAACAAGCCTATTTTAAACTTAGATTTTTTTGCAGCTTTGCCTGCTTCATTTGTATCCTCAATACGGGTTTGAGGGTCTATTTGAATTGGCTTTGCTCTTCGTGCCAGCATCTCAAACGCTGCTTCTAATGCAGCCTTTTTCAAGTTGGTTTGTTGCTCATTATTCTCGTCTGGAGATTGTATTTTTGGCGTATTATCCGCAGGCGGTACTGCATCGAAATTATCTTCTATTGTTGGGGCCGTTAGCGCTAAAGCAGTTTGAACCTCTGCCTCTGGTATTGCGTTAATAGCTGGTACAACATCTTCATCAGCTGGTTCCTGTTCAAAAATGCCCGCTGTCTGTTCAATACGCTCTATCGCATTGTCGATCTCTGTAACAGAAGCAGTTGAAGCCTCATCAATTTGTTTGTTCTTATTTATTTCTGTTTTTGGAGCGGTGATTGCGCTAGGGGGAAGCGTGTCAACTTCTTCAATATAAATAGTTGTTACAACCGGGCTTGTTCCTTGTTCCTGACATCCGATAAGAACAAACAATGAAACTATAAAAAACGGAATGTTACGAATATTTGTAACGTTACAAAAATTTGTAAGGCCCACAAACAGTTTGAAAAAAGTACTATTTGTTTTAGTGTATATAGTGAACATCATAAATTCGTTCCGAAATTTCAATTATGGTTCATTACCTAGTAATTTATTTAGTTTAAAAAGCCATCTACCCTAAAATCAACCAACAGGTTATGTAATATTCTATTCAGTTGTTCAATATATACTTCAAAAACATCCTTTAGGGAAAAAATTAATGTTAGTGATAATAGCAACCCCTATTGGTAATGTCGAAGATATGTCTGTTAGAGCAGCCAACGCTCTTCGAGATGCAAATATTATAGCCTGCGAAGACACCCGAACTACGAAGAAATTATTACGGCTTTTGGATATAGAAGTGCACGGAAAGTTTGTTGCTTATCATGACCATAATGGTGCATCGGTTAGACCTTTTCTTTTGTCTGAACTGCAACAAGGAAAGGTTGTTTCATTGGTAAGTGATGCTGGCACCCCTTTAATCTCAGACCCTGGATTTAAACTTGTTGAGGCGTGCCATGAGAAGAATATACGCGTAACAGCAATGCCAGGGCCTACTGCTCCCATTATGGCACTAACAGTATCTGGGTTGCCGACAGACAAATTTACATTCAACGGATTTGTGCCCGCAACGTTAGCTGCCAGCAGAAAATCTATCCTACAAACATCAAATTCTCAATTAACTCAAATTTGGTTCAGCACAGCGTCCAAGCTACTTACACACTTGAAAACAATGCTATCTATTTATGGAAATAGGCGTGCTGTAGTAGCAAGAGAGCTCACAAAGCTTTATGAGGAAATTCGAAGCGCCCCTTTAGAAGAGCTTATATCTCATTATGAAAAATCAGGACCACCCAAAGGAGAAATTGTTCTTGTTATTGCTGGTGAGCTTGGTGAGGCATTACCAAAAGATTCTATTCAAATCGATGTATTATTAAAAGAGGCACTGCAAAGATTAAGCTTGCGAGATGCTGTTAACGAGGTTTCAATTTTGACTGGAATGCAAAAAAAACAAGTCTATGGACTTGCGTTAACCATTATTAATTCGAAAACACAAAATTGATAAACATAAATAGATGAACATAAACAGATGAATACATTACGACAGCGCTCGAAAAAGGATGGCTAATTAGGTTGGAGACCCTTTTGCCATCATTCTCGCAACAAAAACGCTTAAAACGCGCCATTATCTATTTCTTCTCTAACTATAGTGAATACAACGGCAATAATGGTAATATGTTGTCGATAGAAAGTGATATTGTGTTATGGAATGGCTGGTTTTACTTCGATATTAAAAAAGATGTCATGGAATCCAAATCTGCATTCTGATATAAGATATTGCATATCTGATTATGAATGATTCGTATCAAAGGAATTACATAGATGTTTAACAGAATTTTCTCAGCAATCATACTTACCGTAATTGCCATTCAGCTGTCTGGATGTGCTGGTGCTATTTTAGCAGGGGGTGCTGCTGCTATCGGAGCTTCAAGTTCAGAAAAAGGGTTTGCTACTTCTATAAATGATACCTCTATCTCTCTTAAAATCAGAGATAAATTTGTTCAGACAGATATTGATTTGGTTGAGGGAATATCAATTCAGGTAGATGACGGTAATGTTCTTCTAGTGGGTAGGATCGAAAATCAAGAACTTAAAGTAAAAGCAAGCAAATTAGCTTGGGAGGTTCGTGGTGTTCGTTCTGTTATAAATGACATTGAAATAGCTGAAAAAGTATCTCTGAAAGATAGGGCTAAGGATGCAGCTGCAGCTGCTAATCTTCGCCGGTTATTAATTACCGATATGAACATAAACTCACTTAATTATTCTATCGAAGTTGTTAGTGGAATTCTCTACCTTACTGGAATTGCAAAAGATGAAGCTGAGCGCGACATAGTGATAGAGCATGCCCGTAATTTATCCTACGTAAAGCGAGTGGAAAATTATGTTATGCTTCTAGATGACCCGCGCGATTAATACATGACAAACCTTCATATTGCCATCCAAATGGATCCCATTGATGAGATTGATATAAATGGGGATACAAGCTTCAGACTTGCCTTGGAAGCACAAAGGCGAGAACATCTTGTTCACGTTTATCGGCCAGAGGATTTAAGCTGGGAAGAGGGTGTGGTTAGCGCAAAAGTACAGGCGGTAACATTAAGGGATGTGGTTGGCAATCATGTAACGATTGGCCCTTCAAAAACCACTCCATTAGAAATGTTTGACGTCATATTAATGCGTCAGGATCCCCCCTTTGATATGGCTTATATTACAGCTACTCATCTGCTAGAACAGCTTCCAAAAACAACGCAAGTAATTAACAACCCAAGAGAAGTTCGAAACGCACCAGAGAAACTTCTCATTACAAATTTTCTTAATTTAATGCCTCCTACATTAATCAGTAGCGATCTTGAAAAAATAATGTCCTTTCGAGCGAAGTATAGAGATATTATTATCAAGCCACTTTATGGAAATGGCGGTGCTGGTGTATTCAGGCTTCAAGCCCATGACCAAAATCTAAATTCTTTGCTGGAGATGTTTTCTGGCATCAGTAGAGAGCCTTTAATGATTCAAGCATACCTGCCAGCTGTGCGAAATGGTGATAAGCGCATCATGATTGTTGATGGTAGGGCTGTCGGTGCTATTAATCGAATTCCTGCAGAAAACGAAGCCCGCTCCAATATGCATGTTGGGGGTAGGGCAGAGCCGTGTGAGATTACAGACAGAGATCACTATATTTGTGAGAAGATTGGACCAACGCTTAAAGCGCGCGGGCTATTATTTGTAGGAATTGATGTTATTGGTGATTATTTAACAGAAATTAATGTTACTTCACCAACTGGAATACGGGAAATCGAACGATTCTCGAATGTTAACATTGCCGAATTAACGTGGGAAATAATTGAAAAGAATGCTGCAAAACTAAAAGCAAACTAGGAAAGCTTTGCTGAGTTTTACTTCTTGTTTTATGACCTAATAGATTGAATTCGATAACTAAGAACCTCTGCCAAATGATGTGGGTATAACACATCCTTATTTTCCAAATTCTGTATCGAAGTTACAACTCTTAATATCTTGTGAAAACCACGCGCCCTAAGCGCAAATTTATCAATAGATATATGCAATAATTCGTTAGCTTCATCTGTTAATTCAAAATCAAAATCAGCCAATAATTTTGCATTTAATTGTGCCTGTTTTCTGTGTTTGGAACTTTGCTGTGCACGTACGTTTTTTATTCTTGTGCGGATTTGGGCACTTGTCTCGCCTGTTTCAAGTGATAAGAGTTCACCTGTTTCAAGCGGTTGCCTTAAGCTATCTAATGCACTGCGTTGGAATTCAGGGAACTCATCTAGAAATAATACACCATTATGAGCGAGGGATACCCACCCTGGCTTGAATTTTTGACCGCCCCCAATCAGAGATGCCATGGAAGCAGAGTGATGGGGATCTCTAAATGGCCATTAGAAATAAAGCGTTGCTCTGGAAGCGTGCCGTTAATGGAATGAATCATTGTAGTTTCACAGAGCTTTCGCTGCGGATAATTCTGGTAATATGGATTTCATTCTTTCTGCGAGCATTGATTTCCCAGCCACTGGTGGGCCTATCATTAGCAAATTGTGACCACCAACCTGAGCTATTTCCAACGCGCGCTTTACTGTTTCCTGACCTTTTATATCTGCGATATCAGATTTTTGTTTTTCAGGTTCACTCAGCTTAGCAACCGGGTAATTAAGCGGCAAAATTCCACGAAGATGATTGCATAACGCATGTATCGTAGGGGCAGCAATTATTTTTCACTCATTAGCCCAAAAAGCTTCTGCGCCATTTGATTCAGGACAAATCAGGCACATATGTTTTTCTGATTCAAACATTGCAGCAAGCAAAACACCAGAAACGGATAATATAGAACCATCAAATGAAAGCTCTCCTAGAATAATGGTTTCGTCCAAATATTCTTGAGGCAAAGCGCCCATTGCTATCATAATTGCAAGTGCAATTGGCAAATCAAAATGAGCACCTTCTTTAACCATTCCTGCCGGAGATAATTTAACTGATATTCGCTTTGGTGGTATGGCCAGACCATATTTGACAGAGCGGCTTTTACTCTTTCTTTAGATTCTGCAACTGATTTTGAAGCTAATCCAACAATAGTTATACTTGGAAGACCGGTAGATATATGCACCTGCGCAATTACGTCATTCGCAAAAAGCCTACTAAAAGAGACCGTTTTTACAGCGGAATTCATGATTTTTTGCCTTACAAACTGTCATAATAAGATTCCACATTAACCTGTAAATGCGAAGAAATGATTAAGCTTGGTATAGGCTTATGAATGCGTATGTGTTTTTAACGAGCACGCATTGAGCCAATAGGCTCTCCGCCAAGTATGTGCGCATGAAGATGTGGTACTTCTTGATGACCGAAGCCGCCGATATTTGTTATTAAACGATAGCCATTTTCAGATGCCCCTGTTAGCTTGGCTTCATTTCCTATCGCTACCAAAAAAGCTGCTTGTTCTTCTGATGACGCATTTTGGGCAAAATCATCCAAATCTATATATGCCCCCTTGGGAATAATTAATACATGAATGGGGGCTTGTGGATTTATATCATGGAACGTTAACGTGTAAT
Organism: Alphaproteobacteria bacterium; assembly: GCA_009936885.1. Lineage (GTDB taxonomy): Bacteria > Pseudomonadota > Alphaproteobacteria > Puniceispirillales > Puniceispirillaceae > UBA5951. The sequence continues at coordinate 100 of JAACDT010000008.1, read as the reverse complement.
CACATTCATCCAGCTTTTTGCATGGGATTTCTGAGCGAAGAATTTTAGCAAAAATATTATTTGTATCATATAAAGCGTGTGCCATTTCTGGCCTCCATTC
>JAACDT010000075.1 GCA_009936885.1 Alphaproteobacteria bacterium | reverse complement strand
TTTTGTTTTTCAGAATGACCTGAAACACCCTCACGGCTCTCTAATTCAGATAACACGTCCAAGAACGAAATATCTGCTGCTGCAAGTACAACCAGATAATGATACAACACGTCAGCAGCTTCTTTTGTTGCCCCTTTACTGTCCCCTTTAATAACATCTATTAATAACTCTGTTACTTCTTCGGCAAGCTTGCAGATTGGTTTTTCTGGAGCATGTGCTAATAGTGATGCGGTATAGCTACTGTCAGCATGTGCTGTTTTGCGCTCTTCTATCGTTTTTAATAATTTCTCCAACGCTGAAAAGGTCATTTATAGCTCCTTCTTATGCAGACCTGGCTTATGTAGACTTGGCTTATTGCTACAAGATATCATTTCGTATCGTTATTCCAGCATTACTCATGGCTTCTTTAACTTCCTTTATGGATATTTCTCCAAAATGAAAAACAGAAGCTGCCAAAACAGCAGATGCATGACCAACGCTCACAGCATCAACAAAATGTTCAACCCTACCCGCTCCTCCAGATGCTATTACTGGAATTGTTACAGCATCGCAGACAGCTTTTAGCATAGGTAAATCATATCCCTTTTTGGTACCATCGCCATCCATAGATGTAAGCAAGATTTCTCCTGCCCCTAATTTAACAGCTTCTTCTGCCCATTTTATTGCATCTATCCCTGTTGGCTTTCTGCCCCCATGCGTAAATACTTCAAACATACCGTTTTCATTGGTTTTCGCATCAATTGCAAGAACAACACATTGTGCCCCGAATTTGTCAGCTGCTCTTGATAACAAGTATTTATCGCCAACAGCAGCCGAATTTACAGAAACTTTATCTGCACCCGATAGCAACATGCGCCTGAAATCTGCAACTTCTCTTACGCCCCCCCCAACTGTGAGAGGAATAAAGCAGTTTTCGGCTGTTTTGGAAATCACATCATAAATCGTCTCACGATTTTCATGACTTGCTGTAATATCAAGAAAACAAAGCTCGTCTGCACCTGCTGCATCATATAATTTTGCTTGCTCAACTGGATCGCCCGCATCGACTAAATTAACAAAATTAACACCTTTAACTACTCTGCCTTCATGCACATCAAGACACGGAATGATTCTAGAAGCGAGCATACTATCTATCCTCAAGCGCTAACTGGGCTGCTGTTTCAATTGCATCCCGAAGAGATAAGCGACCATCATATAATGCGCGTCCGGTTATGACACCATCAATACCAAAATGGGCCAGTCTTGCGCATGCCTTAATATCTTTTATTCCGCTAACCCCGCCAGACGCAATTACAGGAATATCAATTGCCTGCGCTAAGGCCGCTGTGGCCTCAGCATTTATGCCTGTTAATGCTCCGTCACGGCTAATGTCTGTGAAAATAATTGCAGCAACACCGCAATCCTCAAAACGCTTGGCAAGTTCTATCACAGGAACGCTGCTTACCTCCAACCACCCCTCTGCTGCTATCATACCATCCTTAGCATCAGCACCAATTGCAATTCTTCCTTCAAATAATTTAGCAGCTTCTTTTAACAATGCCGGGTTTTTTAAGGCTGCTGTTCCTAGAATGAGACGGTCAACACCTACTGTGAGCCAATCTTCAATCGTTTTTAAATCCCGAATTCCGCCACCTAGCTGAACTTTTGAGCCTGCTTTTAAAATCTGCTCCACAGCTTTTATATTTACTGGCTTTCCTTGTAATGCACCATCTAGATCAACAACATGAATCCAGCTACATCCAGCAGATACAAACTCATCAGCCTGCACTACCACATCTGGTGCATATAGTGTCATTTTTTCAAAATCACCATGCAGCAATCGAACGCCCTGTCCATTTTTTAAATCTATTGCCGGATATATATGCATATTGTTTTTCTAAATTTGTTTCGTAAAATAATAGCCTGTAACGTACTCACCATCTACTAATGCATAATTTGGGTGGGTTCCGATCTTTGTGAAACCTAATGTCTCAAAAGAGTGAATGGCGCGATCTTGTGTTGCTCTTACATCCAAATTAATAGTGTTAAAACTATTTGATTTTGCATAATTTTCTGCCTCAATCACGAGCTGACTTGCCATTACATAACCACGTGCCCATGGCGCAAGAAAAAAGGTTGTTAACTGACAGCTAAATGCCTGTGCCTCATTATTTTGAGGAGGTTTCAGAATTTGACAAGAACCGGCAATTACGTGATCTAATTTTCCAATAATTAACACCCTATCTGGAATCAGCAAAACACCGCGCCAATAATTCTCTAGAACCGAGCGTGAGGGGGGTGAGACCCAACCAAAGCCGCCACCTGCCTGAATGGCTTCTTCTGTTGCATCGCAAATCTCGCTCAAATCACTCGCATCTAAGTCATCTAACGTCTCAACTGTTAAGATGGGTTCGCGAGATTGAGATGTTAAACTTTTATCAGCTATAATATATTCATCATTCATTTAGATATGCCAGTTCAGAAATGCGGATAGTAAGTTTAAGCCAGCCTTTTGGCTTTTTTCTGGATGAAATTGCGTGCCAATTTTATTTTCTTTTGCAATTATCGCTGCCACTCTCTCACCATAATCTGTTGCGGCAAGGCAATCTTCAGGATTATCTGGCACGAAATGGTAGGAATGAATAAAATAATAAAACAATGTATCTGCTACTTGGGATGAGACCGAATGATGATGATTTTGCAACATTATTTTATTCCATCCCATATGAGGAATTTTAAAATTTGTTATAGGCTCTGGTTTTAGAGGTACCACATTACCACTAATCCAATCCAAACCTGAAACAGCGTTCCCTTCAAAGCCCTTTGTTGCCATTAGTTGCATACCAACACAAATGCCTAGAAACGCAATAGCATCTCTTTGAACACGCTTTTCTAAAGCCTGCTCCATGTCTTGTATTTTCGACAGATTATGTTTGCAATCTGCAAAATTTCCTACGCCTGGCAAAATAATATGATCAGCGTCTGCCACGTCTTTTGCCTCACTAGAGGTTTTAACCTGCCATTCCTTGGAATGCTCATCAGCGACACGCTGGGCTGACTGTTGAACAGAATGTAAGTTTCCAGAACCATAATCAATAATGACGAGTGATTTCATATCACAAACTCCCGCCAAGCGTCCCTTTAGTAGATGGTATTTCTTCAGAAGAGCGGGGTTCGATTTCTGTTGCTTGCCGTAATGCTCTAGCCAATGCCTTGAAACAGCTCTCAATTATATGATGGGTGTTTACTCCATAGAAATTTTCCACATGCAGCGTTATACCAGCTGCCATTGAGAATGCCTGAAACCATTCCCGAAATAATTCCGTTTGCATGGTTCCTAACGTTTGAGAGGGCAACACGACACGCCAGACCAAAAACGGCCTGCCAGATAGATCTACTGCAACCTGCGACATAGTCTCATCCATAGGTAATAGACTCGAGCCATATCGAGTAATACCGCGCCTATCTCCTAAGGCTTCTTTGAATGCCTGACCCAGCGCCCAGCCTGAATCTTCTGTGGTATGATGGTCATCAATATGCAAATCGCCAGAAACCGTAATCTTGATATCCATTAAACTATGTCTTGCTAATTGTTCTAGCATATGGTCCAGAAAACTAACCCCTGTGCTTATCTCGCGCTTTCCTGTTCCATCGATACAAAGAGATACTGAAATATCCGTCTCATTGGTTTTTCTGCTTAATTCCGCCTTACGCATAACGCTATTCTTCCATATTTCATATAAAGTTAATACTTTATTGGACACTCAATCAGACTTATCAGTTTTTTTAAAATTTGGCCAGAACTGCGTTAGCGAGATAATCTAACATGATATTTCGGCATAATCTATTCTAGGGTTTTGGGCGCTCATATCCTACAGGCGTTGACGAGAGCATCTCATCCAGGCGAAACCTTAACTCGCTACACTGGGTTTCTGACAATCTATCTATGTTATTTGCTAATATATTACCAAGCGCAATTGCTTTGGGTCCAAGGTGAGATGCGTTTATTACTGGTTTTGGGTGAGAAATAAGGGCAAGCCTCTTTATTTGCTCTGCCTCATCCCATATCAGCCCGAGCCACACGCAAATTTGGTCAATCAACGCTGGGGATGGGCGCCCTTTTCTTCCATGCTCCAGCGCAGATAGATAAGCAACAGATACTAATAATCTATTTGCTTGCTGCTGTAGCGTCTTATTATATTTAAGCCTCAAAAATCGCATATGTTCACCAAAAGGGGTCATTTACGCGCGCCTCTATTTCGTCGCAATCTTATATAAAAAGCGCCACTTCCACCATCTTTTGCTTGCGCTTGTCCGAACGCTAAGATGTGTTGGGCGCAGGCATCTGTCTTTAGCCATTCAGGGAATTGATTTCTTAAAACACCTCTGCCTTCAGAGCCTTTGCCTGTAATAACTAAAATGGTTCGAAACTGATTTAAGACTGACGTTTGAATAAAACGCTGTAATAATACATAAGCGCTTTGCTGCGTCATTCCGTGAAGATCTAATGTTGCCTCAACATCAAATTTTCCTGCTCTTAATTTTTTAGAGCTGGCGCCATCCATGCCAGATGCCTCCTCATATCTTAAATCAGAGGGAGTGTGTTTTTTAGATGTCGAATTTAGGTGATTTGGTATTATCTGTTTTTGAGGCAGAATCTTACTTTTAGCTGACTTGGCCACAGGTTTTAGGCCTGCTTTTTTGGACTGATTATCCAAAATATCAGTGGGGGGTATTTTATCAGATTTTATGGGAGCAACTGTTTTTGCTATTTTCTCCCATAAATCTGTGTT
>JAACDT010000320.1 GCA_009936885.1 Alphaproteobacteria bacterium | reverse complement strand
CACTACCACATTAGATAACACATCTATCAGTGGCACGTTGGCAGTTACAGAAGCAGTGACCTTATCAGACAATTTAACTGTTGCAGGTATTACAACACTGGATAACACTTCGATAACTAATTTAACCGTTAGTAATGAACTTAATTTGGATAATGTCACTGTTGGAAATAATTTGATGGTCTCCGGTACTACCACTATGAGCGATGCGCTAACTTTAAATAATAATTTAGATGTTCAAGACAATGCAACGATTGTGGGAACATTAAACACTACTGGTCTCGCTACCTTCGATAATACTTCTATCACAACTTTGAACGTAACCGGCGCTTCAAATTTAGCAAATAATTTATTGGTCTCAAGTTCGGCGACATCTATCGCGGGAACATTAAACGTAGTTGGATTAACAACACTGGATAATACCTCAATAACAACTTTGAATGTTACGGGAGATTCTGAGTTGGCAGGTAATGTAACAGTTGGGGGTACATTAACCGTAACTGGACTCACAAGCTTTGGCGCCATTACCGCAGATAACGCAACAATAGGCACAATTTTTACAGACACTATTAAATCAGCAGACGGACAGACGGATATCATCAGAGCTGAAAGCGACGGAACAGTTCATATCGGCGAGAATTCACTAGTATTCGATTCTACCAATGATGTTATTTCTTCAAGTTCTGGAAGTTTAACACTCGGTGATACCGATAATCATGTAACAAAAGTGAGAGGTATATTAAGTATTCAGGATCCAACAGAACCAGACCACGCGGCAACAAGGCGATATGTAGATCAATCAGCAGCTATGGCAGCATCCTTGGATACCCGAAATCCTGAGAGAGGCAAAAATTTTCATGTACAATTAGGTGGCGCAACAAAAAATCAAGAGAATGCAGTCGGACTTAATTTTGCGGGCTCAATGTTTCTGGTTAACGCACCTGGTGCTAGTGAAGCATTACCATTTAGTATTTCAGCAGGCATATCTAATTCAGCTAACCAATACATGGGTAAGTTATCTGTAGGATTATCTTGGTAAGCATCAGCTAACACGAAAACTTAAATAAAAGAGCGTCTGTAAACAACCCGTCAGCGGGCCGCCCGAAATATTCGGGATAGTCGGTGGCGTATTGAACAAACAGTGACTTTAAGTCATTACTATTTATTCCGTTAGGGATGCAAATCGACACAAAATCTGATTGATGCCCAGAATAAATACTATCGGCTACACCAGCAAGGTAACCTTGGCATATACCATCTTCTAAAGGCAAGTTACTCTGACAAAATGTGAGTAGTGATGCACTTGTTAAAAAGTAAGTTTTCTCACTGGCAAGAGCTAATTGATTGCCAGCGAAAACAAACATACCTGCTAATAACATTCTACTCAAAACCTTGGGTATTTTCACGTCCATGCCAACCAGCCCTTAACAGTGTTTAATTTCACAAATCTTATTTATCTATATATAAATTTGTTATTGGTGTCATGAAGATAAATGCTAACGCTATTTTTCTGTATTAAGCAGTGAAAGAAAGCGTTTTGCAGCGGGGCTAAAATCATTTTTGATATTAGGTGTTTCAAGCTCTTTCGCCTTTTTCTTTCCAAGCTCTACACCCCACTGATCAAAGCTATTTATGTCCCACAAAAAACCACTTGCGATAGTAATATGCTCATATAAAGCCAATAAGCGTCCAACTTCAAACGGGTCTGTCGTATTCCAGCTAATAAGTGTTGAAACGCGTCCACCCGGAAAATTTCTGTGGGGCTCTTGCTGATTATCTTCTCCGATAGCAAGAGCTTCAGCCTGCGCCAATGCATTATAAACGAGTGTTTTATGGCTTTCTTTCCAGCCATCAGGCAAAGAACATCCAAGAGAATTACGAGGAATAAGAATATCCAAGCTTTGCTGTTCAATTCCTTGATGAAGATACTGGAAAAAACTATGCTGGGCGTTTGTTCCTGCCTCTCCCCATATAACCGGGGAGGCAGGCTGAGTTAAGGCATCGCCTCTAATATCAACTGATTTTCCGTTACTTTCCATTTCTAATTGTTGTGCCCAAGCAGGAAGACGTGCAAGTCTATGATCATAAGGCATTATTCCATGCATTGGCAGGTTCAGAAAATTACGATTCCAAATACGCAAAAGTGCCAATATTATGGCTATGTTCTGGTTAGTCGGGGTGTTTAAAACATGCTCATCAATCTGATTTGCGCCATCTAGGAACGATATGAAATTCTTATTTCCAATGGCGATCATAATTGGCAATCCAACAGCAGACCATAGAGAGTATCTACCGCCAATTCCATCAGCAAAATCAAAAATATGTTTTTGGGACATACCCCATTTAAGAGCTTTTTCAGGGTCTGCAGTTATGGCTGCCATTTGATTTGCGGGGTTAATATGTGCCCGTTTAAGCCAATCCGCTGCAAGAGATGCATTTTTCAGTGTCTCAGCTGTGGTGAAAGTCTTGGAAGTGATCAGAAAAAAAGTGGTCTCAGCTTCGCAATCAGCAATGCAGTCATTTAAATCTGAGGGGTCAACATTTGATACAAACCGTATTTTCTGTTTTCCATGGAAAGGGCGTAACGCACTGGCTACCATGGAAGGTCCAAGGTCAGATCCGCCAATTCCTATATTAATTATAGTCTGTATATTTTGTGAGGATCTCAACGCCTCGCTAAAAGCAGATAGTTTTTGCCATTCATCCGTTTCACGCCTACCTGGCTTGCGCAATTGCGTGTGCAGGACGGCTCTGTCCTCTGTATAATTGATAGGATTGCCAGCATCGAGGGCAGAAAACTTCTCCCGTACCTCAGATGCATCAGCTAGTTTTATTAGGCTATCGAATATTGCTTTATTTATGTAATGGCGAGAGATATCTACCCATAATCCATCTAATGTAAAACAAAAATCATTCTCTCTATTTTCCTGTTTCATTAAGTCCTTGAGTGAGGTGTTCTTTATTTGCTGTGCCTCACTTAGAAGGCTGTGATAATGAGGATTATTGTTGAGTTGCATCTTAGGGTCTCTTTAAAGTTGATGCTTGTTTTGCACGTTCAGTTATCATAGAGAAATTTTGCTGATTGATATCATGCGCTGGCGCAAGCCAGCTACCACCAACACAAGGGACATTTGCAAGCGCAAGCCAGCTAGAAGCTGTATTATAGGTGATGCCCCCTGTTGGGCAGAATTGTAAATGGGGAAGTGGACTTGCAAGTGATTTTATAAACTGAGCGCCTCCAGCAGCTGCAGCTGGAAAAAACTTTATTGCTGTGAAACCTGCCTCATGAAGTGTGAGCATTTCTGAAACAGTACTTGCCCCTGGTAGTAGGGGCAAATTATGTGCTTTACAGGCATTTATAATCAAGTGAGTTGTGCCAGGGCTAACAGCAAAACGAGCGCCCGCATTGGTAGCTGAATGTGCGTTTATTTCTGTTAATATAGTTCCAGCGCCAACGCAAATTTCTGGTAACTCTTTTGCCAGACGTTCAATTGAATTTAAAGCAGCATCTGTTCGAAGTGTTACCTCGATAGCGTTAATACCTCCTGAAAGCAATGCTTCACCGAGTGGAACTGCTAAGTCCGCATCATCGATTACGATCACAGGCATCACTGGACCCAGTAAGAGAATTTCTGAAATATTCATGTATTATGTCCTGCTGTTAAATTGATGCCGCCGCCTGCTTCTGCATTCGCGGATTGATCTCGCATAGGTGCAAATAATAAGCGGGCGAAACTATTTGGGTTAACTTTTGATGCTGAAATGTAATCAGGTCTGTGCGACAGGTCTGCTGCAATTTCAAGGCTCCCAGAAAGCGCATCTAATGTGATCATATCCCCATCTTGTATACGACCAATAGTGCCGCCCTTAACAGCTTCTGGAGATACGTGAATGGCTGCTGGAATTTTGCCAGAGGCACCTGACATTCTGCCATCTGTTACAAGTGCGACTTTAAATCCTTTATCTTGTAAGTTAGAAAGCATGGGGGTCAGGCTATGTAATTCTGGCATTCCGTTAGCTTGCGGACCCTGAGCAATAACAACCACAATAACGTCCCTGTCTAGTTTGCCATCAGCATAAGCAGATTTTACGTCTGCTTCATTTGAAAATACGGCAGCTGGCGCGCTGATAACTCTATTTGTTTCAGACACGGCGGATACTTTAATGACCGCTTTTCCAAGATTGCCAGATAGCATTTTTAGCCCACCAGTTTTCTGGTGTGGCTCACAGATTGGACGCAATATGCTTAAATCTCCAGAACTATCGGGTGCGTCCCGCCATTCAAGGCCATTATTACTTAAAATAGGTTCAGATGCATAATCATCGATAGAATTGCCCCACACAGAATGTGCGGTACCATCAAGCAGGCCAGCTGAAAGTAGCTCCTTTATAACAAAGCTTAATCCTCCTGCGGCATGGAACTGATTTACATCAGCACTGCCATTTGGATAAATGCGTGTTAGGAGTGGTATAATATCTGATAGGTCTGAGAAATCTTCCCAAGTTAACACAATACCTGCAGCAGCTGCCATTGCTGGCAGATGTAATGTGTGGTTGGTAGAGCCACCAGTGGCATGTAAACCAATAATAGCATTTACAAAGCTGCGCTCATCTAACATCTTTCCAATTGGACGGTAATCATTGGATTCTCGGCTAATACGAACGGCTTGTTCTGTTGAAGCAACTGTTAGAGCGTGCCTGATATCACTATGGGGGTGCAAAAAAGCAGCGCCTGGCAAATGCAGCCCCATAATTTCCATCAACATCTGGTTTGAATTTGCAGTTCCATAAAAAGTGCATGTGCCAGCCCCGTGATAGGCGCTTGATTCTGCTTTTAATAATGCATCTCTTCCAACTTCCCCTTTTGCAAAGGCCTTTCTAACAGAGGCTTTCTCATCATTGGGAAGTCCAGAACTCATTGGTCCGGCTGGAATGAAAATCGCAGGCAAATGTCCAAAAGATAACGCGCCTATAACCAATCCAGGTACGATTTTATCACATACGCCAAGGCACAGCGCTGCATCATAAACACCATGGCTAAGACTAACAGCTGTCGACATAGCAATAACGTCACGTGATAGCAGAGACAATTCCATCCCGGGTCGCCCTTGTGTTACGCCATCACACATTGCAGGAACACCGCCAGCCACTTGTGCTGTGGCTCCGGCCGTTCTTGCAGCAGCTTTTATAATAGCAGGAAACGTCTCAAACGGTTGGTGGGCAGAGAGCATATCATTATAAGAGGTGACAATGCCGATATTCGGTTTTTTACTTGTCAAATAATCTGCTTGGTCAATACCTGCCCCTGCGCCAGCATGAGCAATATTAGAACAGGAAATAGCCCCTCTATCTTGGTCATTATCTGCCGCCATTTCATCAATTGCCTCAAGATATGCAGAACGGGTATTTTTACTGCGGATTCGTATGCGCTGTATAACCTCGGCAATGAGGGGATTTAATTCTGACATGATTACAAACTTTCTATTTCGATAGGCAGGATTGTTTGATGAATTAAAAAATGAACTGGGAGTGTTTTGTCTGTTTCTGCTTTTGCTAAAACTGCCTGTTTTTCAGCACCATTAGCAAGAAGAATTATCCTGCTACTATTAAGAATAAGACTGAGATTCATTGAGATACGAGGGACTGAAGGACTGCCAAGAGCAGGTGTTGTGATAATGTGCGGCTTGCTGGTGCTGTGTAAATCTGGATGAGGCAGCGATGATTCTTCAGATTTTGATAATAAATCAGGAAATAAGGAAGCAAAATGACCGTCTGTTCCCATTCCAAGAAGTGTAACGGTAAATTTTGTGGGTAGCGCTGCAGAGTAAGTCAAATCTGTTGATAAGGGTATTAGCTTTGCAAAACTTGCTTTATTTTGAATAAGATGGGTCTTTATAAGACGTAGATTGCTGTGCTCTGATTGAGGGTCTACTAGTCTGTCATCTACAAGAAAAATAGTAATAAGTGACCAATCAATTTCCTCCAAATTAAGATAGCCAAAAATTTCAATAGGGCTTGACCCACCACATACCACAAGAGATGCAGCAGAGGTTCGCGATAACTCGGACTGAAGCGAATCTGCAATAGACTTTGCTATAATTTGCGCTTTTGAAGTCATATATCTTCATCCAATGCAGGGTTAAACCAGTGTCTGTCCTCTCTTTTTAATATTTTATCCTCTGGTCCCATCGAGTTTGGAGAATAAATCTCTGGGTTTCTTTTCCGAACCATTGAGATGATGGGATCAATATAATCCCATGCTGCCAAAACCTCGTCAGAACGCATAAATAAGGTTTGGTTACCACGCGCTATATCCATCAGCAATCGCTCGTAAGCATCGGGGAGACGCTCGGCGAATGCTTCATCAAATGAAAGGTTTAGCTCGGATGGAAATAATCTCATTCCACCAGGACCTGGTTTCTTTGATGTCAGATGTAGTCTCAATCCTTCTTGGGGTTGTACCCGAATAACAAGACGATTTGGATATTCTTCTGTCTCTGGGTTGCCATTTTTTGCAAAAATATCATGTGGCCTATTTTTAAAGGTGATTACAATCTCGCTAGCTCGCAACCCAAGCTTTTTTCCGGTGCGAATATAAAAAGGAACACCAGCCCACCGCCAATTATCTATATTTACTTTCATTGCAACAAAAGTCTCAGTGTTGCTTTCTTGCTCTAATTCTTGGGTATAATTTTCATACTGTCCGATTTGTATCTCGTCCTCTGCTGAGGGTCGTAGCGCCTGTAATACTCTTAATTTTTCGGTTCTAACCTGTTCTGCATTGAAATAAGATGGGGGCTCCATCGCAACTAGACACAATAATTGCAATAGATGATTTTGCACCATATCACGCAATGCGCCATAGGAATCATAATAGGATGCGCGTTGTCCAACCCCAACAGTCTCTGCCGCTGTTATTTGAACATGATCTATATGATGATTATTCCATTGTGTTTCAAAAATAACATTCGCAAATCTCAGCGCCATAAGATTTTGAACTGTTTCTTTGCCTAGATAATGGTCAATTCGATATATCTGACCCTCATCAAATACGTTTAGTATTTCTTGATTTAACGCTAACGCAGAATCCTTGTCATGACCAAATGGTTTTTCAACGACCACTCTGCTTTGTGGTAAGACCAGATTATTCTTCTGTAATAAAACACAACTGGCACCAAATAATTTAGGAGCAACAGCAAGATAAAAAATACAAGGTCTTTCTTCTGAGAGATCAGACTTCAGAGTATTGTATAATTCATCCCCGCCGATATTATTAACAATGTCTAATTCTAAAATTTGAATGAGCTTAAGAAAATTCCCCCAGCTTTGCTCATCTGCAATGCCACTTTCAAAGGCTTGCTCACAAAATGGGCGAAAATTACTTGCAAATTCTTGAGTTGTAATGACAGTTCTCATACAGGAAATCAGGCGAAAGTTTTCTGTTATTTGACCATGTAAGAAGCGCCAAAATAACGCAGGAAATATTTTACGGACTGATAAATCGCCGCTACCCCCAAATATAATAAAATCACTATCATGCGTAATCGCAGTTTCAGGAAGCGCATTATTCATAATCATTGGCTTTCAAAATTTTTGCGCAAGTTATAGGCTAAAAAACAACCGATTGCTAGTCCCAACAAAAGAGCAATTTATAAGAAATTATCTACCCCAGTTAACCATAAAGCAGGTTAAAACTTTTCTGTAATTATAACCTAGATAGAGTGTTTTGAATTTGCGCGCGCCCTATAAAAAGATACTGCTAATAAGCGTAAGCATGGTATAACGCAAAAACCATAAATTCACCCTTGATAGAAAGATGTTTTTTTGTTTTCCAACCCTCATATGCGCGTAATGCTTACGGGCATTTTATTTGCGAGTTTATCAGCCTGTCTTGGGGGTACAACTTTCGTATTTACCCGCATCGTTATTCCACAGACAGATCCCGCAACTCTTAGTTTCCTTCGCTACGGCCTAATAGGGTTTATTTTATTTGCCTTTTCCGCAAAAACAGTATTGAGCATCTCGATGCCAAAGCGAGATGTAATAGGTATTTTAATAATAGGTCTTGGTATGTTCGCTATATTTCCATTCTTTATGGCATTTGGACTTAGCTATACAACCGCCGCCAGAGGCGGTTTATTATATGCAACGATGCCTCTTGCTACTATCATCATCGCTACATTATTTAAAATAGAGCGACCTAACTTGGCAAAGATATTAGCGGTAATTTTGGCGATTTTCGGAGTGGTTACTGCTATTGGAACTAAGGTCTCACCTGATAATTTAAGTTTGTTAAAAGGAGATTCATTAGTGATGACGGGTGTGTTAGGCGCTGCAGTTTTTAGCGTTTTTTCAGGCAAATATATGGCGAAATATGGAAACCTACCTGTGATGGTTTTCTCAGCTATTTCAGGCGTCTCATCCACATTTGTCTTGTCCTTATTCATAGGAGCCCCCTTGGACGGCTCTTTATCTTTGGATGGTTCTGGCTGGTTTGCAATTTTTATGCTCGTAGTTCCAGGCGGCGCCTTAATGATGTATGCGTGGGGACGTGCTTTGATGATAATATCACCGACACAGGCTGCAATTTCACTCGGATTTAATCCGCTGACCGCCATGTTACTAGGAGCACTATTAATTGGTGAGGAAATAACGCTTCAATTTATTGCTGGTTTTTTAATGGTCGTTAGCGCAGTTGTGCTCTCTAATATATCATTAAAAGGAAGGCAAGGTTAGCTATTGGAGAAACAGATTATTAATAATAATCACTGATATTGCTAGATCAGAAGTTGAGCAAGATACTGTGAGGGACGGTTTTGACAGGTTTTTAAAAAAATATTATTGAGAGTAGGGGGGTGAGAAAAACCCTCTTTTTTATTGTGTGAGAGGTTGTAGGCTTTGCGCTTAATGCCAATCAACAAAAAGGCGCGGTTTCAGACTAGATTTCTTCTAAGCGGCAAACTAACATGCGATAGCTGGAAATAATAATTCATTTTACCTACGAGGAGATAATACGATAATGACGATGCAAAAAATATGGAAATTAAAAGATTTTGGGGGTTCTGACCAACTTGAGTTATCACAAGCTGAGATACCAAACGCGTCTGATGCACAAGTAATTGTAAAGAACGAAGCCATTGGTCTTAATTATCTAGATGTTTATTTTCGCACTGCATTATATCCATGGCCAAATCAGGAGCCTGTAAACATACCAGGCTCTGAGGCCGCAGGTACGGTGACTGAAATTGGTTTTGGAGTAACGCATCTGCAGGGTGGAGACCGCGTTTCTTATGTTATGCCTGTAGGCGCTTATGCAGAATATGTGTGCGTGCCCTCCAAACATGTTGCAAAAATTCCAGATTCTGTAACTTTTGACACTGCTGCTGCTAGCCTGCTCAAAGGTGTCACGGCATATTATCTTCTTCATGATACGTTTGTACTCAAAGCAGGTCAGACTGCTCTTGTGCATGCAGCGGCTGGAGGAGTTGGCCAGCTTTTGGGACAATGGGGCGCTGAAATTGGGGCAACCTT
>JAACDT010000319.1 GCA_009936885.1 Alphaproteobacteria bacterium | reverse complement strand
GCGTTAAATTTGTTGTATATTTTAGGATTTTCTGCGAGTCATGTTTTATTGAAGATCACATTCAAAAAATTTTAATGAAGAAGTGTCACGCTTGAGCCAGTAGAGGTAGATACATGATAGTTACAATTTACCATATTTTAGGCCGAATTTTTCGCTTATTACCAAAGCAAATCCGAATTAAGTGCCTAAATATGGAGGCCTCGTTTTTTGTCCCAATTAACTGCCACTATGTCTGCGATGATCTATCCGAGATTGTGGACGGAACAAGAGAACCTAAACTATACAAGTGGTTGAACGACATTAGCCATAATTCTGTCTTTTTCGATGTCGGCACAAATTATGGACAGGAAGTTGCCCTAGTTTCTTCATTCACTGACGCGAACATAACGGTTGTTGGGTTTGACTGTAATCTTTACCACAGTCACTTTTGTTGTCTAAACAAAGCTTTAAATAATGAGAGGTTTAGTTTTGTTTTCGCTGCTGTCGCAGATAAAAGCGGTCAAATTGTCACCATAAAAACAAATTCGGATACACATATTCGCCAACTGCATAAGAAAAATGTCCCATATTCTTATGATGTTCTAACAATCGCGTTGGATGACTATGCGAAAAGCAAAAAGCTTATGCCTACTCACTTAAAAATCGATGTTGATGGCGCTGAAGACTTAGTAATTAAGGGAGCCAAGTCATTAATGTCTAATAAAACGCTGAAGGAAATATTTATTGAAATTGATAATAAGAATAAAAGATTGAAAAAAACTATTTTAAAATATGGCTTTGAAGTTGTTTGGGAGGAAAAAAAGAAATCAAACGTTGATGTACTATTCCGCCGCACTTAATGTGTTAAAATTACACTAATTGCATTCGTCGGAGTGGCCGAAGCTTTTATATTATTATTTAGAATTTTCTAACACCCTCAAGTCTGACTGCGGATTCCTAGATGAGACAAGAAGATAACGCCATCCTCGCTTTTGACCAAGGAACAACCAGTTCTCGAGCAATTTTATTCTCTGCAGATGGGGTTGTGCTCGGCATAAGTCAAAGGGAGTTTGAGCAGATTTTTCCAGCTGATGGCTGGGTTGAGCATCGAGCTGTGGATATTTGGAAATCAGTTTTGGAAGTCGGCCGTGAGATGGTTGCAAAAGCCATATCACTTGGTCTAACAATTAAAGTAGCTGGTATTACAAACCAGAGAGAAACAGCTTTGGTTTGGGATCGTAAGACAGGAGAAGTCGTTTACAACGCCATTGTCTGGCAAGATCGTCGAACGTCGACACAGTGTAAAAAATTATCTGATGAAGGCTGCTTAGTTAATGTCAGGCAGGCTACCGGCCTCGTCCTTGACCCTTATTTTAGCGCTACAAAAATCGCTTGGATTTTAGATAATGTAGATGGCTTACGCTCGAGAGCTGTAAGAGGCGAATTATGCTTTGGAACCGTAGATAGCTTTCTCATTTGGAAAATGACAGGTGGGTCACGGCATGTCACAGATGCGACGAACGCTAGCCGCACAAGCTTGTATAATATTCGCAAAGGAATATGGGATCCAGACTTATGCTACCTTTTTGATGTTCCGATGGCGATGCTAGCAGAGGTAAATGATAGTGCGGGATATTTTGGTGATTGTCCGGCTGAAGTTTTTGGGCAGGCTTTTCAGATCTGTGGGGTTGCTGGTGACCAGCATGCCGCAACAATTGGGCAGGCATGCTTCACTAAAGGTTCTATTAAATCAACTTATGGAACAGGCTGTTTCATGCTGGCAAATACTGGTCAGGACTGTCTCTTGTCGGAAAATAACCTACTTTCTACCATTGCCTATCAAATTAATGGTCAGGTAACATATGGTCTGGAAGGTTCAATTTTTATTTCGGGTGCTGTGATTCAATGGCTTCGAGATGGTATAGGACTTCTGTCAACATCCGCGGAAAGTGAAACGCTGGCTACTTCTCTTTCCAATAATGAGGGGGTGTATATGGTTCCTGCACTGACAGGATTAGGAGCGCCACATTGGTCACCCTCTGCTAGAGGGGCAATCTATGGCCTCACTCGGGATACTGGGCCAGCCCACTTTGCCAGAGCTGCACTAGAATCCGTTGCCTTCCAAACCTATGACTTGATTGAAGCCATGCGGGCAGATGGTATTGAGCCGAAAGGCCTGAGGGTTGATGGTGGTATGGCAGACAATAATTTCTTGATGCAATTTATGGCTGATATTCTAGACCTGCAGGTTGAAAGGCCAGTAATGACAGAAACGACCGCATTAGGTGCTGCGATTCTTGCCATGCTTGGCAGTGGTAAAACCAGGACATTGGATGAAACATCAAAACTCTGGCAGTTGGAAACCCCCTTCCAGCCAAATCTAGACGGCTCAAAGCGGGATGCTCTTCTAAAAGGATGGCAAACAGCGATTAAGCGTACATTACTTTATTGTAATTAGGATAAGAGAATAGCTGCCAAGCTTTTAGCCGTCTGTGCGTGATGATACCAAGGGAGATGTTAAGTGAACCGCCTCACCCGTCCTCGCTGACTCTTGAGCAGCCAATCCCATCTGGACTGCCCATATTCCATCATCCAAGCCGACCTCAACATCACCTTCTGAGCTGATAACGTTTAAAAACCTTT
>JAACDT010000318.1 GCA_009936885.1 Alphaproteobacteria bacterium | reverse complement strand
GTGAATTCATCGGCATTAGCTAAACTTTGTTCTACGTATTCGTCTCCTAGTGTTGCTTTTCGCTTAGCTAATCCAGTGGCGAATAAATCTTTGTCAAAAACACTCATAATATTCCTCTAAAAAATTAATTAAATGAATTTTGCTTACTATAGTTTAGAAAGAATAACTAATCACCTTTATTTTTGATAAGCACTGATGCAGTAAATGCATCACATTGCGTAAAATTAAGCACTTTTATTTAACGTTTTTCTTGTTATGTTGAATTTGGGATCAGTTAGGTAAAAAATTGAATAATATTATAATCACTGATCTTGATGGTAGCCTTTTGAGCCACTCATATTTCAGCTTTAAACAAATCCATTCTGATTTAATAAATTTATTGGATTCCGGAACCCTCATACTACCTGCCTCCAGTAAAACCAAAATAGAAATGGAAATGTTTTGTGCAGAGTTAGGAAGAATTGTACCGTTCATATATGAAAACGGTGCAGGGCTCCAGAACGTCCATCAAATCACATCAGAAAAATCCTCTAAGCCTTTTATTTTATCCCAAGCTGCCATTAATTCCCAGAAAATTTGGGAAATATGGTCTGAATTTGTAACTGAAGAGCTTAAAAACCAATGTTTATTTGCGCATGAAATGAATTTGAAACAACAAGTAGATGTGTTTGGACTTACTGGTCAGAAACTTGATAATGCGTTAGGTCGTGAATATTCTCTTAATTTTAAATTTTATGGTAATCAAACACAACTACAGCATTTAAAACATATATTGAGCACTAAAAATTTAACTGTTCAGCAAGGTGGTAGACTTATGACCTTGAGTGGAAAGCACAATAAAGCTGATTATTGCAATTTTATCCGAACTAAACAAAAGAGTTTTGGATTAGAACCTTTTCTAGTTGGAGTTGGCGATAGTGAAAATGACGTAGATATGCTGGAAAACTGCGATATTGCTTGCATTATACCTCGCCCGCACAAACCCTTGCTCTCCATATCTATTCCACTTGAGCGCACTATCGTCGCAGGAAATGTTGCACCTCTCGGATGGTTAGAGGCAGTCAGAAAAGCATTAAGTTTTAATCCAATAGAGGAGACATTATGTTATGGGTGATTTTGCACAAAATGGTAGTGTAGCTACTTTACATAACTTTGGCACTAAAACACTAAAGCAGATGGAAGATGACCTCTCGTTATTTGCAGGGTATCGGCCAATGGAACTAATATTGCCAAGCTTGTATTCCGAATTAGAGGGCCCTGCACTAAAAGAAATTGTCGGGAATATTTCTAAGGTAAAATATCTTAATCACATAATAATTGGGTTAGATAAAGCAGATCGTGATCAATACGAATATGCATATTCTTTCTTTAAAGAGTTGAATCAGCCATTTTCTTTGCTTTGGAATGATGGGCCTCGGTTGAAGGCAATATCAGAAATGCTTGAAGATAAGGGTCTTGCTCCACTTGAGCCAGGGAAAGGGCAAAATGTTTGGTATTGCATCGGTTATGTTAATGCTCGAGGCAAGGCAGATGCAGTCGCATTACATGATTGTGATATCGTAACTTATGACAGAATGTTACTTGCGCGGCTATTTTATCCGATTGCAAATCCAAATTATCAATTTGAGTTTTGTAAAGGATTTTATCCTAGAATAGCAGATGGTAAAATGAACGGAAGAGTCTGCCGCTTGCTTGTGTCTCCGCTTCTTCTGGCAATGGAACAGGTGCTGGGTTCAAGCGATTATCTTAGTTTTATGAAAAGCTTTAGATACCCGCTTGCTGGTGAGTTTTCTTTCAGAAGATCTCTTATTCCTGAATTACGAATTTCATCTGATTGGGGATTAGAAGTTGGAATATTATCAGAGATGCAAAGAAATCAGGCAAGCAATAGAATATGCCAAATTGATATAGCAGATACCTATGACCATAAACATCAAGATCTCTCTGGCGATGACCGTGATTTTGGATTATCTCGCATGTCGATTGATATCGTAAAGGTGCTTATCAGGAAGCTCGCAACACAAGGTTATAGCTTCGGACCTGAGACTTTCAGAACTCTAAAAGCGTCTTACTTTAGAACGGCGCTTGATATGGTTCGTCATTATCAAACAGACGCAGAAGTTAATGGATTGAGTTATGATATTGATTCAGAGGAAAGGGCGGTTGAGCTATTTGCTGAAAACATAATGCGTGCGGGAAGTGACTTTAGTTATGCACCAATGGAAACACCTTTTATTCCCTCATGGGCAAGAGTTAAATCGGCAATCCCAGATATTGAATATCAGCT
>JAACDT010000317.1 GCA_009936885.1 Alphaproteobacteria bacterium | reverse complement strand
GGCAGATACGCTTATTTGATTAAATTCTATTTGTAAGGCATCACACATGGCAGCAATCCCGCCTACTAGATGGGTTGCACCTGTTACATTCATCCAAATTCCAAGGGATTCTGAATCAATGCCGGTGAGCGGGGTATAGCGCCATGCCCACTGACCAACTCTGGATAACCAGTTTTTTACAACTATGTCATCATAGCAGTGAAAGTAACATGTTGGCAGAATGGCTTGTGCATCTGCAACAGACATATCTATCAAAATACCAGCTTGTTTTGCGGTATGTGAAGCATAGCAAATTATGTGCCGTGTGTTAACAATATGGTAGATAGCAACCGTTGCATCTAACGGCCAGCCTTGTTGATGACAGGCCAGCCTGACTGGCAAGTCATAAAACCATATATAGATAAATTCACTATTAGACGATGACATAATATAACAGGTACCGTTTAGCTGATATCATGAAACATGTGATACGAATTGGCGTGTTGGCACCCGATAGCCGGTTTGGGTATTAACAGCTGTCTTGTGAGATAGTGTGCCTGTTGAAAATTGCCAACTAAGATTGCCTGTCCACTGGCGCCCAGAACGGGTGCGAGATAATTTAACATGCCATGACGCACTATCATAAAAGCGATTATCTGATACTATTTGTTCTGAAGATATTTGCCTAACAGCTGTTGATACCTGCCAATAACTCTCAAAACCAGCAGCTGGAATTATGCGTGCTGTTATGCCTGTCATAAGCGCTAGTACATTACCCCGCTCTGCTGCAAGTTGCAGACGCCTAGCTGTTTTGTGCCAAAGATCTGGGCTATTAGCTAATTGTGCATAGTCTCCTATTACAGCAGCTATCTTGATTGCTGCTTCGCCATTTTGTCTAGCGGCGTTTAATGCCTCCTCCATTGCGGCCACACCGCGCAATGGATGTGACTCATCAACCAGAATAAGGCGTGCAGGGTCAATTCCTATTGCCGCTAATCCAGCACCATATAATATGCCATCAGAACTATTCAGATTAGTACACCAGACAATGTAGCCAGATGGTTTTTCATGCATAACTTTGCGTAAAATTGCCATTGTAAATCCGCGAACAGCCCCTGAATAACCAGAACCTGTAATAAGATGAACCCTGCCAATAGTTAATCCACCATCCAGACAATCATCAATCTCAGATACATCTAAACTAATCGCTTTTTGAGCTTTACTTGCAGAAAAATAATTCTGCCATATCTCATTTTTTAATGTTTCAAACCTTTGCTGTTTATTCATTTAAAACTCTATTTTTCTCGTGTTTTGTTCATGTTTTGTTCTTTTTTAAAGTTTTGAATGATTCGGCAAACTGAGTCAATCTAATAAACTTATTAAAAATTACTTTGAAGATTGAAATGGGTCATATTCAGCAACCTTGTCATCATGACCTGACTTTTCTGAATAAAAACTAAGCGCCATTAATCCACCGCCAAGCAGAAAAGAACCTACTACACCAGCAATTATCGCAAGCCAGCCATGGATAGATAAGCTAATAGGGCCAAGCATTTGCCAAATATACAAACCCGCAAAAACAGTAACAAGTCCAACTACTAAAAAGCAAAACACTAATAGACCTTGTTTCATATATTATCCTTAACGCTAACCCACTATGGACATATTAATTTTTACATCTTACTGATACGAGTTGGAAGGAATTTTTCCACGGTCAAGTATCAGACAATAAAAGACTTAATTTCAACACTTAATTTTGATATTGTGTCGAATTGAGATTATGTGAAGACGGTATCAAGATATATTTTTTTTACCTGTCGGCACACCAACTAAAGGTAACAAATGAATTTCTTAAAAATCATTTCTACAGTTATGATAGGGCCCTGAATAGTGGAATGCATAAAGGTTAATTAACTGTCAGGATTGGTATTTAAATAAGGAGTATCTACTCAATGGCTAATACAGATTTGGATAGAGGAAGCAGAGCGCTTACACAAAAATCAAAGCGCTACTCTATCTTTTCGCTTGCCAGAAATGCTGCTAGCTATCATCAAAACTGGCAACAGGCCTGGCGCCACGCAGAACCAAAGCCTGCTTATGATGCTGTGATAATTGGTGGCGGCGGACACGGGCTTGCGAGCGCATATTATCTGGCAAGTATACATGGAATGACTAACATTGCTGTGATTGAAAAGGGATGGCTAGGCGGCGGTAATACTGGCAGAAACACCACGATAATTCGCTCTAACTATATGTGGGACGAGTCAGCTGGCATTTATGAGCATGCCCTAAAATTATGGGAGGGGCTCTCGCAGGATTTAAATTTCAACGTGATGTTTAGCCAAAGAGGGGTGCTTACAATTACCCACTCTGAACATGAGCTAAAAGGAATGTCGCGCAGGGTTCATGCAATCCGCTTAAATGGTATTGATTCAGATATACTAACCCCTGCAGAAATTAAAAAACGCGTACCAACAATAAATATCAGTCCAGATATCCGCTATCCAGTGATGGGGGGATTTCTTCAGAAGCGTGGGGGAACAGCCCGCCATGATGCGGTTGCATGGGGATATGCAAGAGCAGCTGATGATTTAGGTGTTGATATAATTCAAAATTGCGAGGTTACTGGTCTGCGCCGTAACGGGAGCCAAATAACCGGTATTGAAACAAACAAAGGCTTCATCAAAACTCCCAAAGTTGGCTGCGTAGTTGCGGGGCATTCAAGTGTTCTTGCAGATATGGCAAATATTAGACTTCCCATTGCTAGCCGACCATTACAGGCACTCGTATCTGAGCCCATAAAACCCATATTAGACACCGTAATTATGTCAAATGCAGTTCATATGTATATCAGCCAATCTGATAAAGGGGAGATGGTATTAGGGGCAGGTGTTGATAAATATAACTCCTATGCGCAGACAGGATCCTGGCATGTACCTGAACATATGGTAGCAGCAGCGGTAGATTTATTTCCGTTTTTATCGCGCTTGCGCATGTTACGTCAGTGGGGCGGTATTGTAGATACCTGTCCTGATGCATCACCTATTATATCAAAAGCAAATATAAAGGGGCTTTATTTTAATTGCGGCTGGGGTACTGGCGGTTTTAAATCCACTCCAGGATCGGGTCATGTTTTTGCAGATCTAATGGCTCATGACAGACCAAATCCTATTGCATTGCCTTATAGCCTGAAACGATTTGAGACTGGGTATCTAATTGACGAGCATGGAGCGGCCGGTGTTGCACATTAGGTTTTGTTTGTTTTACTTGCTATCACTTAAATGTCAAAAGCAGGGGAGACATTAAATGTTAAAAATTAATTGTCCTATCTGTGGCAACAGAGATGAAACTGAATTTAGCTGTGGCGGCGAGGC
>JAACDT010000074.1 GCA_009936885.1 Alphaproteobacteria bacterium | reverse complement strand
TGCTTCTCTGGCGCGACGTTCAGATGGCTTTTCAAAATTACGTCGATTCTTCATCTCACGAAACATGCCTTCACGTTGCATTTTTTTCTTTAGCACTCTAAGTGCCTGATCTACATTATTTTCTCTTACAGCGACATACACAGATTAATATCCTCATTTGTATATATTGAAAAGGTATTTTGGAGGCCAAAAGATATCATATTATTAAAATATTTGCAAACATTGTCTTTTGTTTGTGATTCACCCTATATAGAGCAAAAGATAGGAGTAAACGGAATATTGGAAACGCCATGATAGACCCTAGCAGAACGGAAAATCAGGAACGTATCAATTTAACACGTGCTTGTATGATGCATGTGCCATTTGATGGCTGGAGTAAACAGAGTTTAGAGCTGGCCGCTAAGGATTGTGGGATAGATGAAGATGAACTCTCTCGCATTCTACCTCGGGGTGTTGAGGAAGCATTAGAAATATATGCACATCTCGCAGATGAAGATATGGTATTGGCATTTGAAGAAGCACTATCTGAATCACAAACTGCTCCGCAAGGGATGACAGCAAAGAGTAAGCTGTTGATCCTTGTGCGTTTGGAGCAGGCATTACCGCATAAGGAAGTTGTAAGGAAAACCTTGCAATATTTACGTAAACCAAGCCGTGCAAAACTTAGTCAATCGCTTTTATATAATACAATTGATCGGATTTGGCGGGTTGCAGGCGATGATTCGACGGATTTTAGTTTTTATACAAAGCGTGGATTGCTAGGGGCGGTATATAGCGAAACATTAATATATTTTCTGGCAGATAATTCGGGGTCCATGGATAATAGTTCCGCCTTCCTTGATAGACGATTAAAAGAAATATCTGTTATCCCGAAATTATCAAAGCCGTTAAAAAAGCAATCCGAATTTGTGGCAACAGCTATCAGCAAAACATTTTCTTCAATTGCCAAAAATATCTCTCAGCAAATGGCTAAACGTGGATACTAACCGCCAGTTTTAAATTTTACTTTTCAGCTTTATTATAATAATGTGCAGGGTCGCTAAGAATGACAAAAACCTGTTAGTACCATCATAAAAAATGATGTTGAAAAAAGGGGATAGCTCAAATGCCCATAAGGGTTCCAGATAATTTACCAGCTTTAGATGACTTGGAAGCAGAAGGCGTTGATTTGATAGCATCAGGTCAAGCCACCAAGCAGGATATCCGCCCTTTAAGATTGCTTATGCTGAATTTGATGCCAACAAAAAAAGCGACAGAAATTCAGTTCGCAAGATTGTTCGGCTGCTCGCCTTTGCAAGTTGAACTTATCTTAATGACAACAGAGAGTTATACCCCTCGCAATACAGAACCAGCTTATCTAAGACGGTTTTATAGGCGCTTAAGTGATGTTGAGGATGAGTATTTTGATGCACTTATCGTAACAGGCGCACCCATTGAGACAAAACCATTTGAAGAGGTGAGTTACTGGAATGAGCTGGTAGATATTCTGAAATGGTCAAAAACCCATTGCTTCAGGCGTCTTGGTATTTGTTGGGGGGCGCAGGCGCTTTTATACCATTTTCATAATCTTCCTAAATACCAGATGGATACTAAATTCTTTGGCATTTACAATCATTCAATAATGTCAGATTCTGGAATATCTGATTCTGGTAGGTCCCATTCTGGTAGATCTTATTCTGGTCGTTTGATGCATGGATTTACAACAACATTTCCAATGCCGGTATCACGTTTTACGATGAACAAAAAACAGGATATTCTAGACCGAGGCCTAGATATACTGGCAGAGAGTGATGAGATAGGAGTTGGCATGGTTCGTGATAAATCAACCGGAGATTTGTTCGTTCTAAATCATCTGGAATATGATGCCGAAACTCTAAAAGCAGAATATGTTCGAGATAAACAAGATGGCCTTAATACACCGATCCCTAAAAACTATTTTCCAGAAGATAAACCAGAATTAGCGCCACAAAATCATTGGCGACCATTTGCCTTTTTATTATGTGCAAACTGGCTAAATGATTTATATCAAGATACTATGTTTGATTTAACACAACTTCAAGATGATAAAGACTTATAGAAGCGTAGATTTTTTTGGGCATATTGGCGTTCGATCAGCTCTTTCTAAACCTTTATTCAAAATAGGTAATATGACCCATTTTTCGGTCTATCTTTGGGCCTGCCTTGCCATAGTCATGCACATAACTATTAGTATTCGAATATCCGCTTTGTAGTTCAGATACCGACTGACCAAGAATATTTTTCATATGCCATTTTCTACTGGTTTTTACCTCACCAAACGGAAGACCAGAGACACTTCGAACTAAGTGATGAAATTGGCTGGTTTTGCATCCCTCTATTGTCCAATGATAAGAGTTATGAGGTCTTGGCGCAATTTCATTAAAAATAAGTGTGTTGTCCTCTGTTAAAAATAATTCCATCGCCAGCAGGCCAACAACATCAAGATGGTGTGCCATTATCTCAACGTAATGACATCCTGCATCTATTACACTTTGCGGCAGAATTGCAGGTGCAGAAGAGTGAACAAGTATACCATTTTCATGATGGTTGAGGGTCGGAGGGAAAATCTCGGTCTGACCGTTCATGTTTCTGGCAATTAGGAAACTAATTTCTTTTTTGAAATTAACAAAGGATTCTAAAATCGCAAGGTCGGTGTTGAGTTCCTGCCAAAGCTGTTCTGGGCTATCATCGCTTTTGGTGCGGATTTGACCTTTTCCATCATATCCAAATTTTGCAGTTTTAAGGATAGCATTTTCATTAGATGTATTTAGGGTAAGAGTATTAAAGGCATCCGATAAATCAGATACAGAGCTTATTTTCCAATAGGGCGCTGTTGGTATACCAAGTAATTTGGCTGTTTCTTTCTCAATTAATCTATTTTGAGCGGTCGCGAGCGCTTTTACCCCTGGGCTTTTTAGAATATGGTCAGGTGCGATTCCAAGAGCGCTTATAGGAACATTCTCAAACTCACATGTTACAGCATCCACAATAGCGTAAAAATTATTGAGCGCGTTCTGGTCGCTATATTCAGCCTCAGTTAATGTATTACATATCTCACCTGCGGGGGCGTTATTTGCATCCGGCGCAAACACGTGGCAAGAAATACCATAATCTGCAGCCGCCTGAATGGTCATCCTGCCTAACTGGCCGCTACCAAGAATGCCAAGTGTAAAATCTGCCATCATTTACTCGGATATAAAGCAACTTTATCACTTTGCTGTAGGCGCCAGCTCGCAAGTGTATCTCGTATGGATTTATACTCAAGCGAGAGAATTTCGGCTGCAAATAGAGCCGCATTTTTGGCCCCAGCATTGCCAATTGCAAATGTGGCTACTGGAACGCCGGCAGGCATCTGAACAATTGATAACAGAGAATCCATTCCGCTCAGCGCTTTGGTTTCAACAGGAACGCCTAACACTGGTATATGTGTATAAGCTGCAACCATTCCTGGAAGATGCGCTGCCCCTCCTGCACCTGCTATAATAACTTTTATGCCATTCGATGAGGCTGATTTTGCAAATTCAGCCATTCTATCTGGTGTGCGGTGTGCAGAAATAATTTTAGTTTCATGAGCTATGCCAAGCTCTTCTAACAGAGAAGACGCCTCTAACATAACCGACCAATCTGACTGGCTCCCCATGATAATCGAGATTTCCGGTGTGTCTTTATTCATCATTATTACTCGCTAAACGGAAATGTACTAATATCTAAAAAAGAGCTAATACAAACCTTAACCTCAATTCCCGATTAATTCACCCAGATAATTCATTTAGGCAATTATATCAGGCACGATTAACGCCTTTAATTTAATTATCTCGTCTTTTAATCCCAATTTTCTTTTTTTTAATCGTTGCAATTGAAGCTGGTCGAACACCTGGTTTTTAACCATTGAATCAATCACATCATCCAAATCGCGATGTTCTGATAAAAGATCTTCCAATTTTTTGCGTATATAATCAGCTTGTATGTCTTGCATTGCTTTTCAGCTTTTTCTGCATAAGGTCTATAACGCAGTGTAATATAATGTTTCTTGATTTTTTAAAAAGCGTCTTAGGTATGTGTCGCGCTATTGCATAGCTAATTCCCCTATGGGATTTCAGATAACCTTTCGACTTGTTCTTCGCTTGCTTTTGGCTTTCCACCTGCTTTTTCAATAGCTAAATTTAAATCAGACTGCGTGCAAAGTCCAAGCATTGCAGGATGCTTTGCTGTAATATTGGTTATGTTCCAATGTGTGCGTTCTCTGATTTTCTTTATGGTTTCTTTTGTAGTTCCAATAAGTTTTCCAATTTGAGCATCAGATATCTCTGGGTGATGTTTTACAACCCATGCAATTGCATCTGGTTTATCTCCGCGCCTTGCTACAGGAACATATCGAGGACCTTTGGTACGAGAGGTTGGTTGCGGCAGATTAGACTGGCTTTGAACTAGTTTTTCGGTTGCATTCTGCTCACATCTGCTGATTTCATCTTTGCTGAGTTGCCCGTTTACTACGGGGTCATAGCCTTGGATACCAATGGCAACCTCACCATCTGCAATTGCTTGAACCTCCAGAACGTGAAGGTCACAAAAATCACCAATCTGTTCAAAGCTTAAACCAGTATTGTCTATAAGCCAAACAGCTGTTGCTTTGGGCATGAGCAATTGTGTCATTAAAATTTCTTTCTATATCCAAGTTGATAATTTGAGTTTAACCCTATTTGACAAAAAATAGCGTATTCTCAGACTTATATAGAGATGATTACTATTTTTTTAAAGCTTCTGTTTTATAGCTACCACATCGCAAAGCTTTTTTTAAGCGCAAAGCGGTTATTTATAAATAGATAAACAAGATATATTCTAATATTATGCATCCTATTATAGCAGAGGTCTCAAAGGAAAAACAGATGCCAATTTTTATCATTGGCGCGAATTCTTGGAATTCGGTAGGTACTTTGCAGAACATTTTGCCAAAAAAAGAAGCTGGCCTAAATATCAC
>JAACDT010000316.1 GCA_009936885.1 Alphaproteobacteria bacterium | reverse complement strand
GGTTAAAGCCAAATCCTAGGTAATATTTAAATATGCTTTCAATTGGGATTCACAGGAGGGGTTAATGCAATTAAGACATTATTTGCCAAAAACGCTATTTAACCGCTTAGTAGCCATTATTTTGGTTCCAATGTTTCTAGTGCAGCTCATCACTGTTCTTATTTTTTATGAACGTCATTGGGACTCAATTACCCGCCAAATGGCAGATGCGCTTGCCAGTGAAATAAGATTATTAGTGGACCGATTACCATCAGAGCCTACATCTGAAAATATTGAAAATCTCAAATATTTCGCAAAAAAATATTTTTATTTTGATATAAAGTATGTATCAGGCGCAACCATGCTCCCAAAAGACATCGAAACAAATTCGAGCTATACAGCTTTTGCATTCAAACGCGCTATAAATTCGCGCATTCGCTATCCATGGACGGCTAGTCTAGAGGATCACTCAGAAAAAATTTTAGTTGATATGCAATTTCCAAACGGCGTGCTGACGATTAGCGCTGGCAAAAAGCGTTTATTTAGTTCTACCAGCTGGCTTTTTATAGGCTGGACGATTGGCAGCTCGTTAATTTTATTTCTGGCTGCTCTTATTTTTATTCAACGCCAAGTAAGGCCCATTAGACGCCTTTCGATTGCAGCGCGCCAATTAGGACTTGGCCGTGATATCACAGAGGACTTTCAATTAGAAGGCGCAAGAGAAATACGATCAGCAGGCCGTGCTTTTCAAGCCATGAGACATCGCATAAAACGTCATTTAAATGAGCGAACAACAATGCTCGCAGGCGTAAGTCATGATTTGCGAACCCCATTAACTAGAATGCGCCTTCAGCTTGCCTTGGTTAAAAAAACACCTGAAATTGAAGAATTAACAAAAGACATCTCAGAAATGGAGGCCATGATTGAGACATATCTTGCTTTCTCGAGAGGAGAGGTTTCAGACCCCCCTCATCAAGGTGATATCAGGCAATTACTCAGAGATATTACGGAACCATTACAAAAATCATATCCAGATCGACTGACGCTTATATTCAATGAGGATGACATTCCTGAAGTCCCAATTCGTGCCTCCTCCCTTCGTCGTGCATTAGTGAATATATTAGAAAATGCGCTTCGCTATGCACAGAATGCAGAAATAAGAGTTAGAAGACGCGAGGATACTTTATTAATCCAAATAGATGATGATGGCCCCGGCATACCGCTTGAGAGACGAGCAGAGGCTATTCTGCCTTTCAAAAGGCTAGAGGCTTCCAGAAATCAGCAAACAGGTGGCACTGGTCTTGGTCTATCAATAGCCAGCGATATTATTTTAAGTCATGGCGGTCAGCTTGAATTGCTAGACTCGCGAATGGGTGGGCTCCGCGTATATGTGATTTTACCAATATAGCTTAGATGGTTTTAAGGGCTAATATAATCTCACCCCATTTTCGACCTTCATCTCAGGTGCCACCAAAACAACATGCCCATCCCCATTAGGAACGCCCAAGACCAATACCTCTGAGATAAAAGGGCCTATGTGGCGCGGCGGAAAATTCACCACTGCTAATATTTGTTTTCCAAGTAACGCGTCTTTATCATATAGCTCCGTTATTTGAGCCGATGATTTTTTAGTGCCAAGATGACCCAAATCTATTTCCAATTTAAATGCGGGTTTTCGGGCTTCAGGAAACTCCCGTATATCGATTATGGTTCCTGCTCGTATATCAATTTCTAAGAATTTATTTAAATCTGCCATGTTATGTCATCCTGAATTTTAAATACTTAAATTTGTCTCTTTTAACACTTCAGGTCAGCATTCTCCCCGGCAGCAGGCACATCAAATAATCTCAAACTCTGCCCCCATTCACTTGCTTGTTGCAATAATTTATCAAGCTCCCTGAAAGTGGGTGCAAGGTCATCGCTCATATCCTTAAACCAAACTGACCTAATTCCTACCAACAAGCCTATGAGCCCTTTAATTCGAAGAGAACGCTGAAATCTAGCAACCAGCATATCTTGACGTGTATCCCCTGATATTGCTAAGATTCTATCACAAATCAGATATGCAATTTGTGCTAATTCAATACCAAACTTAGGCTCTTTTAAGGCCCATCCATGGATTGATTTTAATATATCACGCTTACTTGCAAAAGCTTCCAGCATGGTCATTAATGCCTCTAGGATTTTCTCTTGGGTGGAGGCATTACTATCTTCAGAGAAATCCTCTAGAAGCCCAACCAATATCTGACTGACCTGTGTGTCAAACCAATGCAGAAATAGCTCATAAGGGTCAGCGACAATAGCGCTTGCCACATCTGGTTCTATTTCAACCTCTAAGGCTAGATGTTGAATTGTTAATTCCGAGATAGTCGCGCCAGTCTGAAGCTTGTTAATCAACGCTTCACCAAGAGCTGACTTTAATAAAAGGATATCTTGAGGATTAGTATTCACACCATTCTCACAATCTAAGTCGTTTATAATCACTTATGTGAAAGTAATGTCTTATTTGAATTGAGCAAGTCTCACTGACCAAGCTCACGGCTTCTGTCTTTTGCATCTTGCATTGCTGCCAGAACAAGTTTGACAAGGTCATCATCGCGCATTAGGACAGATAATGCCGCAGCGGTCGTGCCGCCCTTGCTTGTTACATTCTCACGCAAGACGGATGATTCTGATCTATTTTGCATCAAAAGGGTGCCTGCGCCGAACACAGTTCCTCTCGCTAATTTTTTTGATAGCGCTTCCGGAAGCCCAAGTTTAACACCTGCGGACTCCATCGCCTCTGCAAGCAGAAAAACATATGCAGGCCCAGACCCAGACAAAGCTGTTACAGCGTCCATCATTTCCTCATCTGGAATGATTATGACCTCTCCAACTGCTTGCAATAAGCTAACGCAGAATTCTTGTTGATGCTCTGAAATCGTCTCACTCTTATAAATGGCTGTAATCCCTGCCCCCACAGAAGCAGGCGTATTAGGCATTGCGCGAACTATATGTCCCCTTCCACCTAGTTGCCGTGATATCCAATCACATGATAATCCAGCAGCAATGGATAAAAACACAATATCATCACGTGCTATTTGCCCAAATGGTGCTATGGCTTCTGCCATCATTTGCGGTTTAACAGCTAGAACCACAAAATCAATGGGCTCGGCATCTGATTGTAGCACTGCATCTAGTGAAGCATGACATGATATCAAATCTGATGATGCAATAACAGGGCTTAAACCTGCAGGCTCTATAATGCTTATATGCCTAAATTGATCTGGCCGCTGAAGCCAGCCTTTGAGCATGGCTGATCCCATCTTACCACAACCCAAAAGAACAAGATGCCGTTTTTTCACAACTCTTGGAATATCTTGGGGGGTAGTATGGGGTGCCGGGGATATCATTAGATTTGTCCAAACGGCTCAAGCATGTCCGTGACTTTGAAGCATCCCGAACGGGACAATATCACGGGCAGCATATGGACCATTTAAAACCTGATAGATAGTTGGGAAAGCCTGTTCCGCTTCCCCTAACAAAATCTCAATTACATCTTCAACTTGCTCAGGTGAGGCCCCACCCGCACCTCGAAGCATTAGTTTATGCTTGATTTTTATGGTATTTGTGCGCTCGCAGGCAACAAAATGACCAAGCCAAAGATCCTGATTTAACAAAGATGTCAATGTCGTCACTTCTAAGAGCTGAATAGTATCAAAGGTGATGTCAAGATTACAGCCTACATCAAGGATCTCTTCAGTTTCAAACCATTCTGCACATAGCTGATGCTGCCCCCATCTTCCAGGCACATCTGCAATAAGCTCGTTAATATTGGTACGATGTAAGAACCATTCTTGCTGGCACGCAAACTGAGCAACCAATTCCAATGGCCTTGCATTTATGAATTCTGAATTGCCCAACTAATTATCCCTAAAATGAAGGCGCAGATTTTAATTTAGGCGTTTTTATGATGTCAAAGACACGCCTCGCACCCTCAATTTAAACAAAGACAGGAGTAGCGAGCAACACAATATTTAGTATGTGTTTCGATTTATACCCACATTTTGTAGTATAAACCTTATAATTTCACTTGTTTTTCAACGAGTCGCTAACCGTAGCTATTCTGTTTCTCTTTTTGCAGATTGTTTTGCTAGCGCTGGTGATTTTGGTGATTTTTTATCCTCAATCAAGGTCTCAAGAAACGTGATTCGTGAAGCCAGACTTTCAAGCCTTGTCGTGAGTGCTTCAAAATCCTCATAGGTAACTAAATTAGCGTTATTTTGGCTGCGCTCCTCACGTGCATTCATCATGTTTTTTACATCTGAGCGCATATCATCAACAAGAGACGCCGCACCTTTTGCCATTTGACCTATAT
>JAACDT010000073.1 GCA_009936885.1 Alphaproteobacteria bacterium | reverse complement strand
TGCAATGGTCGGTGATTTCCAACCTTTTGTCAGAGTTTTTTGAATCAGAAGATGAAGAGCTGCTGCCAAGGACGTTTTTTGCTGTTGGGGATTATAAACAGTCAATATATAGTTTTCAGAATGCGGATCCAAACCTGTTTATTGCAAAGCAAGCAGAAATCAAAGAACAGTCAGACCAATACAAAAAACCATTTAAGCAAGTAAGTCTGTCAAAATCTTATCGCTCATCTGCACCGATACTTTCATTTGTGGATGCGGTTATGCAGGATGAGCGGATTACCGGAGTAGGGGATACATATGTGCCACACGGTCTGCATTGGACCAGCCTTTCTGGGTCTGTGGAACTATGGCCAATTGTGGAATCGCAGAAAAAACCGCTAACGGCGCCATTTATGCCAGTTGAAATAGAACGTGTTGAAACAGCAGAGGTTATTCTGGCAGAAAAAATAGCTCTGCACATTAAGGCAATTTTGGAGTCTGGCACAGATAATATTTTGGGCAGAGCTGTGCGCCCAAACGATATTATGATATTGGTGCGAAAGCGAGACTCGTTCCTAGCAAATTTAAGAGCGGCACTGATTTCAGCAAGAATATCAGTCTCACCCCCAGACCGTATTATACTGCAAAATCAGATAGAAATTCAGGATTTGCTTGCGCTTGCGGATGTGTGCTTATCGCCTGAAGATGATTTGCAACTTGCTAGTATCCTTAAGTCACCCTTACTGGAATTACAGGAGGAGGATTTACAAGAACTAGCAGTCGCAAGAGGAAAAACCTCTTTGTTCAGCAGATTAAAAGAATATGAAAAGTATGAATGCCGTAAGGGATTGGCATGTCGCAAATTAGTGGAATGGCGATCCCGTGCTGGAACACAGGATGTGTTTAGCTTTTTTAATCAGATTTTAATCGGTGACAGGTTAGTTGATGCATTTATCAAGCGCCTTGGGATAGGTGTTATTGAGAGCTTTAATGGTTTCTTGCAAGAAATTCTAGCTTTTGAAAAAGCAGGAAATCTAGAGCTAAGCCAATTTGTAAGATCTTTCAGAGATAGCCAAGGCATATTAAAGCGCGATAATAGCGCTACTGCTTACCCTCAGGTAAGATTGCTAACAATACACGGCTCCAAGGGACTTGAAGCGCCTATAATATATTTACCCGATATGTTAACTACTAAAACACCCTCAGATACGCTTACATTCTCTGAAGAATGGATTTACTGGACAGAGAACAGCAATTTTGCGCCTTCTTTTATTACAGAGATTAGAAATGCAGAAAAAGAAAAAATCAAAAGAGAAGATGACCGCTTATTATATGTCGCTTTAACCCGGGCAGAACAAGCTCTTATCATTGCTGGATGGGAAGCACCGGCAAGGCGGGTTATTAAAAATAGCTGGTATGAATTATTGAAAGACACCCTATCTGACGATCCAGCATGTGTGGATATTGATGGTACCTTAAAGCTTCAATTTGCTCCATCAACAAAAACCCAAAAACAGGACGAGCTATCCATAGAGCATGAGCAAATAATAGCAGATGTTCCAACTTGGTATGATGAGCTCCCCGATACATATGCTGAGACAAAAGGCGTGATTGTTCGCCCGTCCGAATGGCCATCAGATAAGCAGCAGATTACACTACACAAAAAGAGCCAGCTAAAAGCGCTTGAGCGGGGGAATCTAATTCATACATTACTTGAGAGGCTCCCGTTACTTCATGAATCCGACCAAGCAACTTCAGCAATTCGATATATAAAAAAACAAATGCCAAACCTATCTGAAGCAGAGGTAACAGCACTGTTTGATGAGGTATATTCTATCCTTCATCATAAGGATTGCAGCGATTTGTTTTCAAATAAGTCATTAGCTGAGGCAGCTATCATTGGCAGAATTGGGGCGCTAGAAATATCTGGGCAGATAGATAGATTGATTGTCACTGACAGCTATATCAAGCTAGCAGATTTCAAAACCGGACGGCCTTCTGCTAGCCCGCCCGAGGCCTATCTTCGTCAAATGGCGCTTTATATGGGATTGCTAAAACAACTCTATCCAGACAGGTCATTTCATAGTTTTCTTATCTGGACACAATCAGCAGAAATCATGCCTCTTTTAAATGAGCAATTGAATGCTTATCTCAGTACTATAACGGGTGCAAACGCATTTAATAACGAAAAATAAATTTAAAAAAACTATTTACCAATGGGCAGATTTATTACTAACTATTAAGAATTATTTTTAAGCATAAAGGAATTAGCATGGCTACTAAACACTCCACCGATTCTAATTTTGACACTGATGTCATAAAAGCAGCTGGACCAATAGTTGTAGATTTTTGGGCTGAATGGTGTGGGCCTTGCCGCGCCATTGGTCCTGCACTCGAAGAGATTTCAAATTCACTCGAAGGTCAAGTTGATATTGTTAAGGTAAATATTGATGATAATCCAGTAACTCCGCAAAGCTATGGGGTGCGCGGGATCCCAACCTTATTAATGTTTAAAAATGGAGAAGTTGTGGCTGAGAAAATTGGCGCATTACCGAAATCCCAGCTAGAGCAATGGGTGAAGGAAAACTTATAATCCTCTATGGCGGCCTATCATAAGCTGAGATAGGCTCTCTTTAACCAAAACTTATTCTGGCAGGGTATCGTTTAATAGTAATGCGTGCCCTGCTAGATATAAAGAGCCACAAATCACCACAAATTCACTTTCACTTGTGGCAGAGAGTGCCGCGCTGAGGCTTGGTTTTGCGGTCGCTTTAATTCCTAAATCCTGACAATTATCTGACAGCTCTTGGGCTGATAAGCTTGCAGGCTGTTCTGGTATATTTATTGTAAATATCTCGCTGATTAGGTTTTTTAAAGGCATAAAAACGTCATCTGGCTTTCGGGTATTTATCATCCCTGCAATAAGTGTCCATTTCTCATCCGTTATTTGTGCAAGAGAGGCTGCAAGAGCCGTTGCACCGTGTGAATTATGCGCCCCATCAATCCATATTGGTTTTGCATCACGGTAATTGAGTAATTTTCCCTGATCGATGAATTGCAGCCGTCCAGGCCATTTTGCGAACCCGATGCCAGAAAACAATCTATCATCCAGAGGAGTAAAATTATCACTATAAATTATGGATGCAGCTGCAAGGGCGGCATTCTGTATTTGATGGGGTCCGATTAGCGCGGGTTTTGGTAGCGTAAAAACCCTATTTTTACATTCTAGTTTTACCTCTCCTGTGCTTATCTGCTCCCAGATAAAATCAGCCCCTTCAAAAAAAATGGGTGCTGCCATCTCTCTTGCTTTTTTTCTAAGAGTTTCCTCAACTTCCTTAGTTTGAGAGGCACTAATTACAGGCACATTTTTTTTGATTATACCTGCTTTTTCACCTGCTATTTGTGTCAGCTCAGAGCCCAGAAAATGCTCATGATCTCGTGCGATAGGTGTAATAATAGACGCTAATGGATTTTCGATTACATTTGTTGAATCTAGCCTGCCACCAAGACCAGTTTCCAAAATAAGCAGATCAGCAGGTATTCTTGCAAATGCCATAAATGTAGCAACCGTTGTGATTTCGTAAAATGTAATAGGCTTATTCTGGTTAAGCTTCTCTACCTCATCCAAAACATGTAAAAGCGCTTCATCATCGATTAGCTTATTTGCAATTCGAATTCGCTCATTAAATCTGCATAGATGTGGCGATGTATAACAATGCGTCACAAGGCCAAGTTGCTTTGCGATAGCAAACAGATAGGCACTAACAGAGCCTTTTCCATTGGTGCCCGCTATATGAAATATAGGTGGCAGGTTCTGATGCGGGCTTCCTGCCTTTTCAAGGAGTTGATAGGTTCGCTCTAGCCCTAGGTCAATAAGCTTTGGGTGAAGAAGGGCAAGCCTATCAAGGCTTTCTGACAGCATACGCATCTCCTTCATATGTGTTACAGATATTATTCTGTTATTTTCTTATTATCCACAAGTTATTATGATTTGAATATTTTTTTATTCAGGCTTATGGGCAGATATTGCATCTGCTAGCGATTTAGTAAAATCACTTACTTTTCTGGCAGTGTTCTCAGCTGATAAATTCTGCGTATTGGATTCTGCTATAATCTCCACTACTGCGGAGCCCACAATGGCGCCATCGCCTAGCGAGGCAACATATGCTGCCTGTTCTGCAGTTCTGATACCAAAACCAGTTACAATAGGCAAATCGCTGACATGCTTTATTCTATTTACAGCGCTAGAGATAGATTCCATCTGAGCAGATTTTGTGCCAGTAATACCTGCTATAGAGACATAATAAATAAATCCAGATGCCTTTTCCAAAACGAATGGCAATCTATCGCCAAGGGTTGTTGGTGTGATTAATCTGATAAAATCTAGTTCTGAATTTTGGCTTGGATCACACAGCTCGACATCCTCTTCAGGGGGAAGGTCTACAATAATAAGACCATCTGCACCAGCTGCCTGTGCATCTTTAAGAAACAGCTCAACACCATAACGATAAATAGGGTTGTAATACCCCATCAAAATCAAGGGAGTATCGGCATGTTTTTTACGGAATTGAGACGCAACTTCAAGACTACCTCTAAGGGTCATACCTGACTTGATAGCACGCAAGCTTGCTGCCTGAATTGCAGGGCCATCTGCCATCGGATCAGAAAATGGCATTCCAAGTTCTATCATATCCACGCCAGATTCAACCAGACCATCTAATATTTTTATACTGGTATTGGTATCAGGGTCTCCCGCAGATACAAAAATACCCAAAATGCCTCTGTTTTCTTGCTTTGCCTTTGCAAAGCTTGCGGCTAATCTTTTGCTCATTTTATGTGCTTCGACCTCTATTTGGTGTTTGTTATAGTAGTCCGCGCTCATCCAGCCTAGGCAGCACAGATTCAAGGTCTTTATCCCCGCGACCGCACATATTAAGGATTACAATTTGTTCTTTATCCATTAATGGTAATTGTTTTGCTGCAAATGCAAGTGCATGGGAGGGTTCAAGAGCAGGAATTATCCCTTCAAGCCGTGAGCATAACTGAAACTGAACCAACGCTTCTTCATCTGTGGCACTAACATAATTAACACGTCCTATATCATGAAGCCAGGAATGCTCTGGCCCAATGCCAGGATAATCAAGACCAGCTGATATAGAATGAGCATCTATTATCTGTCCATCATCATTTTGTAATAAATAGGTTCGATTGCCATGTAAAACGCCCGGTGTTCCGCCGGTAAGGCTTGCCGCATGCATTCCACTATCGATTCCCAGACCAGCAGCTTCAACGCCATAAATAGTAACATCAGTATCATCTAGAAATGGGTGAAACAGGCCAAGCGCATTTGAGCCACCGCCAATACAAGCAATAAGCGCGTCTGGCAATCGCCCTTCAGCTTCGAATCATTGCTCTTTTGCTTCTTTTCCAATAACAGACTGGAAGTTTCGAACCATTTCGGGGTAGGGATGTGGGCCTGCAACTGTGCCAATAATATAAAAATGAGTATCAGGATGAGCCACCCAATAACGAAGCGCTTCGTTCATTGCGTCTTTCAATGTGGATGTGCCAGAGGTAACAGGGTGTACGGTAGCCCCTAATAGACGCATCCTATCAACATTTGGTTTTTGACGTTTAACATCCTCAGCCCCCATAAAAACCTCGCATTCAAGATTAAATAATGCGCATGCCGTTGCGGTAGCTACCCCATGTTGCCCAGCCCCTGTTTCCGCAATGATTTTTGTTTTCCCCATCTTTTTTGCCAGAAGTGCCTGACCAAGCACATTATTGATTTTGTGAGCGCCTGTGTGATTTAGCTCGTCTCTTTTTAAATATAATTTCGCGCCGCCATATTGCTCTGTAAGGCGTTCAGCAAAATATAAAGGAGAGGGTCTGCCAACATAATTTTTCTGGAAAAATAGCAGTTCTGCATTAAAATCAGGGTCTGTTTTTGCTTCATTATAAGCAGCTTCAACCTGTAATATCAAAGGCATTAATGTTTCTGCAACAAAGCGACCACCGTGAATGCCAAAACGACCATTCTCATCTGGCATTGTCTTAAAGGAATTTGGCTGTGTTTCGTTCATCGTTAAATATACTCACTTATATTGAATGATTAAAGACAAAGTAGAGGTATAGGTCGTGTCCATAATAAAGCAAAGACTAGCCCATTTTTGCAGACTTCACAAAGGCTGAGATCATTAAATCATCTTTTATACCTGCGCTTGCTTCTACCCCTGATGAGACATCAACCCCATCTGGATTGGTTTGCGCAATTGCTTGGGCTACATTATTGGGATTTAATCCGCCTGCGAGCATCCAAGGTAAATCACATTCAAAATCTGCAAGAAGCGACCAATTAAAGCTCTTGCCATTGCCGCCAGGCATTAAATCTGCAGATGCAGCAGCATCAAATAACAACCAATCTGCCGAGATATTATATTGCTGACTGGCCTTAATATCTAACTGCGTTTTGACACGAATTACTTTAATTATCGGAAGGCCATATTTCTGTCTTATCTCATCAACCCTCATTGGCGATTCT
Source organism: Alphaproteobacteria bacterium (assembly GCA_009936885.1). Lineage (GTDB taxonomy): Bacteria > Pseudomonadota > Alphaproteobacteria > Puniceispirillales > Puniceispirillaceae > UBA5951. The sequence continues at coordinate 311 of JAACDT010000073.1, read as the reverse complement.
GTGCCATGTAACTGGAGAAAGTCAGGTCTTGAAGTGCTTATAATTTCAGATATTTCTTTATCAGTAGGGTTAACACAAAGGGCCACCTTTTTAATTCCAGAATCAGAATAGTTACGTGCACAATAATCAGATAAATCAGTCGATTTCGCAGGGCTGAGATGTCTTGGAGACTCCTTGAAAAAAACAAAACCAATAAAATCAGCACCAGCCTTTATACAATTATCTATATCTGATGATGTTTTTAACCCACAAATTTTAACGTTCATAATAATTATAAGCCTTGTGTAGATGGGCTTGTTTGCCTTGTTAAT
>JAACDT010000315.1 GCA_009936885.1 Alphaproteobacteria bacterium | reverse complement strand
TGTCCGCCTGCCTCTGCCTTGCCACTTGAAATTTTAAATTCATGTTCTGCTTTATTGAAATCGCTTTTTCGCACTTCTCTTAAAGCAGCTAATTCTCTTAGTCTGCCCTGATTTCGCTTGCGTCTTGCACTTATACCTTGGCGTGACCATCTCGTCTCCTCTGCTATTTTTTTATCTAGCTTGGCAAGTCTTACAGCTTCTTCTGTTAATATGGTCTCTGACCATTCCTCAAATTCTGAAAATGCACCATCGCGTCTTTTTAGCGTTGATTGATTAATCCAGATAATACTATTGCCTAGCGAGCGCAGAAACGCTCTATCATGGCTGATAATTACTAAAGCGCCTTGATGAGAAGAAAGACGCGCTTCCAGCCATTCAATTGTCGGCAGGTCAAGATGATTAGTTGGCTCATCAAGTAATAATATATCTGGTTTATTTACTAATGCTTTTGCAAGTGCCAATCGGCGTGCTTCCCCGCCAGAAAGTGTGTTTGTTAAACGCGCAGGATCTAAATCCATTTTCATAAGCATCGCTTCAGCAACATGCAACTCTGCTGGGTTTTGAAGGGAATCCCCAACATAACTAGCAAGTGTTTGTATCCCATTTATAATCGGATTTTGTGGCAGATAAGCAACCTCAACACCAGGGGCAACCCATAGACTTCCCTCATCAGGCTCTACGCTTGCTGTAATAAGTTTCATCAAAGTAGATTTGCCAGCCCCATTCCTACCAACAAGTGCTAGTCTTTCACCTGCATGCAATGATAAGTCCACATGTCGAAGTAACCATCTATCGCCAAGATTTACCCCAGCATTTTTAAGCGTGATTAGCGGCGTTAACATAAGCTTTATAACTTTTCTTCTACTATAATAAGTGAGTTTTGATGCATCATATGCGCTTTAACATTGAGTGATATGCTGCATTAATAAGCCGCAATCTATCTGCAGCAGCCTGTACAAACTCGTCTGGTAATCCTTGAGAAATCAATTTATCTGGATGATTTTCACGCACTAATTTACGCCAAGCAACCTTGATTTCTCCCTCACTTGCATCTGCTGCAATTCCAAGGATGGTATGGGCGGCACCTTCTCCACTTCCGTAGATATCTGCCATGCGTTGAAATTCAAGTTCATCAAATCCAAAAATGGAAGAGACTATGTTTAAATAATTCCATTCTGGTGTGGAGATTTCACCATCTGCTTTTGCGATGAAAAAAAGCAACTCTAGCAATTGTTCAAGAATGGGCGCGCGGCTCCCAAATAACGCAACACTTTGTTTTGCATAAGACTGAAAACCATCTGGGGTTTGTCTTGCCAGATCCCAGAATTGTCCAACACGCTTTAAATCTTCTGTGGGGATGTGAACTTTCTGCCTGAATGCTGTGATCTCTGAGCGGGTAATAACACCATCTGCCTTTGCCATTTTTGCTGAAAGAGCGATGATAGCAACCGTAAAGGCAATTTTTTTAGACTCAAAAGAATTGCTAGGCCCTTTGAACTTTACCTCCGCATAATGACCTGCTGCTGCCCCCAGAAGAGCTCCTATGGGCCCACCAATTGCAAATCCAGTAGCCCCGCCAATGATAATTCCCCAAATATTCATATGCTATGTTGTGACTGTTTTTAGTGTTAATTGCAAGTTGCATAAGCCCTGTAAAAATGTATTGTGTAATGATGATTTGTCAAACAGAGTTTCCTTATCTAAATGCAAAAACAGATATTTGATTTTACGGGTTTGAAATGTCCATTGCCAGTCTTGAAAGCAAGGCGCGCTCTAAAATCTATGGCTACGGGTCAATTAGCAGAAATAACAGCAGATGACCCAGCAGCGCCAATAGATTTTCAGCATTTTTGCGAAACATCAGGTCACACGCTTGAACAACAATCTGAGCAGGATGGTTTATTTACCTTTTTAATTCGCAAGTCTAATTAGTTGAAAAAAGTATCTCTTGCTGGGACTGAATGAAAATCTGAGCTTTTGCGGGATCATTCTGCCAATCAAAAACGCCTATTTCCGCACAGAATGAGAAGAAACCAGAAGAGGGCAGGCCAGGCGTTTGCTTTGAAAATACCATACATGCCCGCAAAGGCCTTTCTGCGCGAATATCCTCTAACGTGATTTTCTCCAGCCATGTGATAATTCGATTGATTTTTTGTGGCCCCGTAAGCTTCATACAAACAGCAAAGTCAGAATAGGACATAGCTGTTCTAGTTTGAATCAAGATTTGAAGTATGATTTCTGCTTTTAGGTGCTCATCTGTCGTTAGTTGCATTGGTTTATTTAAAATTCCTAATCTAAAAAAGCAACTGACTTAAAACTTCATAATAACCTGTTAAGAGATAGAAATATATTGAATTCAGGTTTAATCGAGTTAGGCGTGCGGACTTGCTTGTGAGGCTTAAACTCGCTACCTAGTTATCATGAATTTTTTTCGCTCTGTGTTATTTTCAGTGTTTTTTTATAGTTCTACTACCTTGATAGGTGTTTTGAGCCTTCCTATTTTATTAATGCCAGTCAGATATGCCTCTAAAATAGGCTCACTCTGGGGGCGCTGTGTTCATTTATGTCTCTCTATCATCCCGATTGGTTTTTCTATTAAGGGAGATATTGCAAAATCTGAGCAGGTTATCTATGCGGTCAAACACCAATCTGCATGGGAGACTTTGATTTTATACTGGCAATTAGATAGCCCTATTGTGGTATTAAAAAAAGAATTATTATCAATTCCGATAGTAGGTCAATTTATGAAGCGTGCCGGATGTATTGCTGTTGATAGATCAGCTGGAATGCGCGCAATAAAAAAACTACAGGAAGAAGCGCTCTTAGCAAAACATACAGGCAGGTCCATTCTGATTTTTCCGCAAGGTACCAGAGTTGAGCCGTGCGATAATACAACACCCTATCAAATAGGTGTTTTTTCATTATATCAAGCACTATCAATTCCTGTTATCCCAGTTGCATTGAATTCGGGACGTTACTGGCTAAATAAAAGATTTCTCAAAAATCCAGGAATTATAGATGTGATATTTATGTTACCAATTAAAACAGGTTTGCCACGAAAAGAATTTATGGCAAAATTAAAAAGTGACATTGAAGATAAATGCGCTGAGCTAGAAAAAAAGAGAATTTAAAATGGATGGAGAAAGCCCATTTGGTGGCTCTCAAAGAAATGTGCTTGGAGGCCTGTTAGAGACCTGTTCTCTTGAGCCCCTAACAGGCTATTTCAGAGATGGATGTTGTCATACCGATAGTGCGGACGCAGGCATTCATACAGTGTGTGCACTAATGAATGATGCTTTTTTAACATTTAGCAAACAAGCGGGAAATGATTTATCCACACCGCGTCCTAAATTTGATTTTGCTGGTTTAAAGGCTGGTGATTATTGGTGCCTGTGTGCAGCAAGATGGGAGGAGGCAAGGTTAGCGGGCGTTGCTCCTAAAGTAAATTTGAAGGCATCGAACTATAAAACCCTTAGCCTTGTATCCTTAAAGGATCTCATCGAACATGCGCTCTAAACTTGGTAATCAGTCTCAACATGAAAAAGAGGCACAAGATAGCATTGAGGCTATTTCTTATGACGACAGAACAGTCTGGTTTATCTGGATAGTACTTGTCTTTATTGCTATAGCAGCATTGCCATTCATCGCAAGATCTCCAGATTTAGTTGGATTTATTGCTGATTTATGTGTTTCCATTACGCCTTTTTAACAATAATGTCTGATAGACATTTCATCGAGCCATTCATTGATTATTCTAGGGGTGTATATGTGGGGGAGATTATCCTCGTGACATTGGCGAGTGTGTCCCTCAGGTGAGTTGGGACCGGCTAGTTATACTCATCTAAGGGACATTTAATTATACGGATTAGGCTTTAGGGTGGATCTGTTTTTTCTATAATAATATTTTTTTTCTGCATAAAATTATTAACATATTGAATTAATTATATTTCCAATAAGAAAAAACAACGATTGCCAGCCATATCAGGCAAGGCTAATTAGCCTAGTAGATTTGAGAAATATTATTATTAGCGTTATAGAGCGTTAATTTCTAAATTTCCGATGACAGGATTTACAGCTGTCGCCAACGGATTTTGCAGCGGAGATTATGGCTTCTTTATCACCTTGGTCAACCGCGGCAACCACTGATAGGGCCGCTAATTCGAATGTTTTTGCAGCATCTTTGAAGCCGTCAAAATCCTTCCAAATTTCTGCAGATGCCTCAGACACACCGCCGCCGCTTCCTTCTGGGAAATAGTCAGGCATAACAACGCCCCATTGTGCTAATGCTACAGCGTTTGTCCTTATATCTTCTAATTCATCACTTCTGATGGAAGCGTATAAAGCTTTGATATCTTGTTGGCTCTTTTTGAACAAATCCATACGTTCTTTTACAATACCTGGTGCGTCCTTATGTGCATATGATGCTGCAGAAAAAACCAATATTAATGTGGTTAGTAATGTTAAAAAGACGCGTATCATTTTAATTCCTATTCCAATTATGTGTTATGCTTTATTTTGTTTTATTTTATACTGATGCAGCGGCATTTATGGACTACAATTAGACATTAATTATTTAATTATTTTTCTCAAGTTTAATTTCCCGAAGCGCGATATAAATTCCTGCGCCGACGATTATCAAGATACCAAACCATGTCATTTTGTCTGGAATGGCACCGAAAAGATAATATCCAACAGCTGTCGCTGCAATTATTTGGGCATATATAAATGGAGAAATGATATTTGCCGCAGCTAGTCTGAAGGCCGCAATCATTCCAATTTGGCCAAATGCAGAAAAAATGGCAAAACTTGCTAATAGGGGTAGCTGTGATTGATGTATTGGACTTGCGTAGAAAAAAACCAATGGCAGTAGAAAAAGCGAGGCACAAAGAGCGGTATGGAAAACACTACAAATAAGCGGGCTTTCTTGGGATAATTTTCGATTCAAAAGGTAGAAGAAGGATATGAAAAATCCAGATCCAAGCGCTATGAGATAACCCGGTGTTTGCCCAGTAAAGCTTGGTTGTAAAATAATAATTACGCCTATAAAGCCAATTAGGACAGCCATAATTCGTCTTGCACCAAGAGGCCGTTCACCCAGCAACAAAGGAGATAGGGTAGTCACAATCAGTGGTGAGACAAATACCACTGCAATAGCGTCTGCTATATGGATAAAATGCACTGACCAGTAATAAAAACCAACGCCAAGACACGCAGATCCGCCGCGCAAAAGCTGAAGCCAAAGTCGAGGCGGAATAAGGGCGCGTCTCCCGAAATATAAGGTTATTGGGATCGATAAGAGGATTACCAGAAACATATATTGGATAGATAAAAATGTAACAGGTGTGATTTCTGCGGATAATAATTTTGAGATACCATCTTTCACAGCATTGATACTAACAGCCCCAACAAATAAGAATATACCAAGAGATGTTCTATTGTAAGTTGACATATTCTACCCTGTTTCCGCTTTTCTGAGATTTACTATATTTGCCCCAACGATTAATATCGCGCCACCTAATATAAATAGTGATAACGCCTCTGCATAAACAAAATAGCCAACCACTGATATAAGTGGCAGACGTAGAAACTCTAACGGAGCAACAATAGATGCAGGTGCCAGAGTAAGCGCTGTTGTAATGCAAAAATGAGCGGTTAACCCGCCAACGCTAATAACAACAACCCAATGCAGATTTGTGGTATTAGGAAGTGATATAATACCATCAAAACCAGCACAAACAATACTCATGACGAATTGCATAACAGTTAGCCAAAATAAAATGCATGTAACGGATTGGGTGCTGGTTAATAGCTTGGTTGCAAGAATGCTTCCTGCAAAACCAACGGCACAAAATATAGCTGACAGCATGCCTGCCGATAGGCCTGTTGCTTCAGGACGGGCAATCATTAATATGCCGATAAAACCAATAAAAATCGACAGGAATTTGGTTTTGGTTAAGGTCTCTTGTAAAAATAAGGGCGCAATCAGAGCAACCCATAAAGGTGCTGTGAATTCAAATGCAAAAAGTTGAGCAAGGGTTACTTTTGTAACCGCAAAGTACCATAATGTTTGACCAAAAAAGTGACTAACATTCCTGATTGTATGAAGTTTTAGATTATCAAATTTTATTTGATTTAACGTATTAAATCGCCAAGCAATTGCTAACACGATAAATATGCCAGCAAGAGAGCGCCAGAGCATAATCTTAAAGCTATCTAACTCTCCTGCTAATTCTCTTCCAGCGATTGCCATTAGACTAAAGCTTATAACAGCCCCAAGCATCCAAACCCCAGCCTTCATTGAATCAGTTATAGATAAAGACATTCCGGCACTCGCAGATAGATTAAGGGAAAACGATGTACTCATTTGCTCAAGCTTGAAAACACAGCACTCGGCCAGTATTTAAACCACTCATACCACATAAAGGTTCGTTAAAGTGTGACTTATTTAGAAATGCCAGCAAAATGTTATGTGTATTTATGATGTATGGATTTGTAACGATCTGAAAATATTGTTTCCAGAAAAGGACGCTAATTTTATTTAAATCTTTGTGATATTGCTAAATACTCGGATAATTTTTTAAATTTAAGAAGCACTTTAATCCTTTTCTGGCTATCAGGTAATAACGTTTATTTTAGTGTGTGTGATGGAGCGATATGATGTCTGTTAAGAAATTAGTGTCAAAAATAGGGTTAGCAATAATCGGAAGCGGAGATATTGGAAGAGCGAGAGCAGAATTTGCACGGATTTATCCAGGCGTTGAATGGATAGGCGTTTGTGATATAAATAGAGAACGAGCACAGCTTCTGGCAGATGAAATTCAGGCTGATTTTGTAACAAGTGATGCTGCAGAGTTGCTATCCCGCTCTGAAGTAAATGCCGTTATTATTGCAACGAACGAAACTGCCCATTACGCGCCAGTATTACTGGCAATAGAACGAAATTTATCTATTTTTATTGAAAAACCACTTGCTGTGGATTTTGCCCAATCTATCGAGTTATCCAATCAGATTGCGGCTGCAGGGATTGATGCTGTGATGGGATATACACAGCGTTTCAGACAGCGCTTTCTTGTCGTCAAAGAGAAGCTTGATACCAATCAAATTGGCCATGTTACCTCTGTTACCGCAAAGGGAATGCTAAATCGTACAATTGCAAACATGGTTTTATCAAGAGCCAATGACCATCGTAATATCACGCCAATTGTTACAAGCGGCACTCATATGCTTGATATGTGTTTTTGGCTGATGGGTGACATAAAACCAAAATCCATTTTCGCACGCTCTACTGATAAGATTTTTGGCAGTTCAGGTAGTAAAGATACAACAATGGCAGTGATAGAGTTTAACAATGATACGCTGCTTTCGGTCGCCCACAGCTGGGCTGCACCAGAAAATTGGCCTGGCGGCGTATATGGAATGCAGATTGGCCTGATAGGAACAGACGGCGTCATTGAAATTGATGATATGCACAAAGAGGTAATACTCGCAAGCAACCACTATCAACCCCCTGGATATAAGCGTGATGCCCAAATTGATTTAAAATCAAATAGGCAAAATAGAAATGTTGATTTCCTAACAAGTATTCCTTTTGGTCAAAGGAGCCAGAGCGAGATGTGGGGCCCCATAAGAGAAGAGACATTCTCTTGGTTTCATCGTCTGCTTACAGGTGCCAAAACGCCTCATACTACTGCCAAAGAGGGGCATGAGAATCTGGCTATATGTATGGCGATTGACTATGCTGCCAAAACAGGCGGTATCCTCGAGATACCCCAGGATCTGAATAATCTTCAGCAGTATTTTTAGAGATAAGATTAGCAGATAGTAAAATTAAGAATGGCATAACTCAACAAGATAAAGTCTGGTTTGCTCATGCAATAGCTGTCTATTTTTTTTGCAGTATAGAATTTAATAAATTAGTTATTATTCATATTTTGGTCTATTTGTTATTGCTGTATGGATTATTGTTATGTTTGTAAATTTTTATGATTGGGGTGGGTGATGTTATCAGAGTCAAGAAAAGGGTTTTTGGTTATTGCCGATATTTCTGGATATACTCGTTTTCTGGCGGATACAGAGCTGGAGCATGCTAATGGAATCCTGAAAGATTTATTTGATGCTATTGTTCCCATCTTTGAGAACTCAGTAGAGATTTCTAATTTTATGGGAGATGCCATATTTGCTCATAATGATGATATGACCATATTAAATTCACAAT
>JAACDT010000314.1 GCA_009936885.1 Alphaproteobacteria bacterium | reverse complement strand
TATCTGAAATCTGCTAAATTCATCGATAAGGCAATTGAGAGTTTCTGCGACGTTGAACTAAATATGTTTGGATATAAGCGCCCTTACTAAAAACTGCTGCACATAAACTATATGTTAAAAGTCTTGTTTATCAGAAACAAAGAGACGAACTTCTGCTCCTATCACCTCCGAATGAGCTGCCAAAATATAAGACTCCAACTATTCTTAAAATGTAACTTTTTAATGTATTAACTAAGCACATTATTGAAGATTTCCGTAAAAATAATAATTTAGAGTTGATATCCTAACCATCACATTCCTTTGACTAGCGCGTAAGCAAAAACTAAACTATAGACTTTCAATTACTAACCTTATTATTATCTATTCATTATATTATCAAACTAAGAAATTGATATATAGGTTATTGTTCCGGCAATTTTTGGTGGCATAGTTCTGAGTGATTAAATATCGATATGATTAAAAAAGACGATATATGTATTTGGTCTCCGCATGAAATGATATATTCATATGGCGATGTATCAAGCGATGCCTATTATATTTTAGAAGGAAACTCAGAAATTTTCGATAAGGACGGCCTTAGATTAGGAAGAATAGGCTCGAGCGAAATTTTTCGTGAAACATCATTAATGCTAAACACTAAAAGAACCGTGACCGCCATTTCTGGTGCTGCTGGATTAAAAGCACGGAAAATACCCAAGAATTATATTTTGAGACTGGCAAAGAAAGAGCCTATTATATTCGCCCTATGGGAGAAGACCCAACGCAGATTAATTGATTCAAATCTTCAATCTGCTGAATTAGCATCCGAGCTAACAATAATCACAGCCCAGTTAGAAAAGCACATCACAAATATTTTTGACTTAAATGACGAAAGCAAAGAGTTAGAGATTAACATAAAACAAATTAGACAAAAATTAGATGTTCTCAGCTCGTTATTGGAACAGGGTAAAACAAAAATCAAAGAATAATTTCTGTTAGGGGAAAAAATCGTGTTGCTATTGCTACTTTGGAATTAGGTGTGTCGACGGCGCGAATGTTACCCAAAATTTTCTGAAAAATAATTTTCTCGTTCCACTTTCACCATCCTAGCAGTTTCGTCAACAAACCTGTTTCTATCAACTTTGGTTTTAAAAACCCAAATACATACTGTATCTTTGCTATGATAAATTGCTTTTAACTCATCATCTATGTGGCATGAGAATCGTGGCATATCGACTTTAATACTATACATCACGCTACCTATTCTAATTGGAAACTAAGATAGCCACCATGGCTATCATCATAAATAAGTTATGAATAACAGATACTTAAAGCCTCAAATGTTTGGCTATTATCTAAAAACAAATACTCCTTATAAAACAAGTACTGTCCAGACGAGCATTTTGCGAAATTATTTCACGTATCGCCTTGTTAAGGGTTTCTATCAAACCCTTAATCTTGACTAGAATATATCTAAGTAAAGTCAAACCTAGATGCACTAGAAAATTACTTCGCACAAACGCGCTTGTACATTGACTCTCATCTTTCTGTTTGTTCAGATTATAGTAGCAATAGCTGATAGAAGTAAGTGGCTATGTGTAAGCACTTCCACTCAGCCAAGATAAGTTTTATCGGGCATAAGATTATGGCAAGCGTAATTTAGGATTAATGATTTTTTACAAATTATATGAGAAATAAAACTTTGGAGACTTCGGATGAGTAATGATGGCAATTATAAAGATTTGGGAATTAATTCTCCAAAAGAATTATTCAATTTAGAAACAGAAGTTTATAAGAGTAAAGTAAAAATAGAGCAATCCAGAGCGCTCATAGAAGAAAATCGAATGATGATACTTAGTAACTATTCCTCAGCTTTTACGGGCAATAGGCGAATGGCATTAAGTAATACTGAGGAAGTTTATGTCAATAGGATAACCATACTCGATAATATGGTTTCAAATTCTGAGCCTGAGGCAGATTATATAAAAATACAGAAAGAAAAAAACAGGCTTGAATATACACTTCATAAGGCGAACATAAATGCCCAAACGCTTGAGGTAAGTGAGCGAATGGCCGCTGTTAATGCTGAATTAGTAAAAATAAACCGGCAAATTATGGAAACTAATAAAACAATCGTTGAATTTAATGCAGTCCAGATAGAAGCGAATACAAAACTTTTAGAGGGCGAGAAGATTAGTGAGAATATCTCGCCAGAAGAAATGAAAAAAGAAATCAATTCAAACAAACTTTTTATTATTCAAATTCAATCCATCATAGCGAGCCTGTCTGACAAGGTGGAAAAAGTATTTGGTAAATCTAGTACAAATAATGAAAACCTCATGAAAAACAAAGATGAGATTTATACGCGTCGAAATGAGATACTGGAAAATCGAGAAGCGATTGAGAGAAATAAAAAGCGTATTGAGACATTGATGGAATAATATAAATATGGCTTCAAGACTAAGAGAGCTAGCAGTTTCAAAAAATATTTATCCCAAATAGCCTAATATCCCAATATTATAGTCCTTCGCATCGATAAATTTGCATTCTCATTAACCAAATTTATTAAGCAGGGCGGCAATTTAGGTTATCTCATAAAGGCGCCATCTGACTGAAATTCGCATAGATGAGCAGGATTACTTCCATCTCGGCCCCTTAAACCATGCCACCAGCGATTGTCGCACGCCACTGCTAACAGGAAGCACGCGATGTCTTATATAGGACGGAAACACAAGAACAGTCCCTTTTGAGCGAAAGTCAGCATTGGTTTTTAACTCATCAAACTCGAAATTACCGCCTTGGTAATTATCAGCATCACTTAATTGAACCGTTACAGATATTTTTCTGTCACTATCGGCCTGTCCATTCCAATGAACATCTTGATGCCAGTCATAATGGCCGCCTGCACTGGCATGATATTCTGTATATTGCACTTCACAATTATTATCGACATCAACATTAAAGGCATCGTAATTAGCACGTCGAACATACGACCAAAGCAAGTCTTTTATTTCAAGTGAGGATATCCATCTAATAGAACTGACCCGAACATCCGATAATACATCCTTAGATGAAATTGTTTTTGCATCTAATTCTGGCTCCTCAAGGCAGGCATCAATGATAGATTGAATTTGGCCATTAGTAAGGCTTGATGGCCAAACTTGGTAAAGCTCACGCATATTTTGGTCCAGTTTTTTAAAATATTGGTCTCATTTATTGAAAAGACAAAGCTATTTATAATCCTCAATGTGTAAGTATCATCAAAATGCGTGTATTGGCGGGTTACAATACCAGCTCATAAAAAGGCGTCCCACACACATCCTAAACGCAATGTGACTATGGAGCGCACTTTAATAAGATAGATATATTACTGATTAGAATTATTTCGCAGTCGCATAGGTTTTTGCCGCGGTCGCGTTGAACTCTAATGCAACGCACTCTTCATTGCCTTCAACCCATCCATCATGACCTGGCTCAATTACATATACATCACCAGCAACAAAGGTTTCTGTGGTGCCATCCTCATGCTTAGCTGACATAGAGCCAGACAATACTGTGCCGACATGGCGCGCCTGACAGCTATCTCCGCCTACGACCGGCTTTATGCAGGTAGACCAACTCCATCCAGGCTGAAGCACCATTTTAGCGGCCGCAACGCCTCCTAGATCACACACATTCACATTTGCCTTGTCTGGTGCTCTTACCTCGTCAGGCGCATCAAAAGATTTTTTTACTATTCCGCTCACTTCACAATCTCCTTAATTTGCTATACCTAAATACTAGCCGAAAAAATTATGATTTATCAAACTTTAAAATGAGATTATAATAACTCGATAGCCGCAACCACTAGAAATAATATCAGGACAGAGATTACGGCGATTTTTATGATGGTATGCATTTATTTTCTCTGTTCAAAATTTTTTGCACAATTCAACAAGCCCTACTACTCTCCCTACTATGCCATTATCTTCAAAACCTGCAATAGAGTTAGGTGATTTCTCAATCGCTTTTGATAGGTTCGCTTGTATTATATCTGGGATCAGATTATTATGCTAAAATCCTTATTAGCTCATAGGGTCACTTTAGAGATATTTTACTACTAAAACCTACCCATTTATCACAACGAAAAAGCGACCACCATGCCCACACAACGCTTTGTCCCTTTTTCTGATGAGGAACGCCTATACCCAATGTATGCCGCAATAGAGAGAATACTCTTTGATTCCTCATAAATCCAATGCCTTTAAAACATATGAAACGAGAAGAAAGCCCATTAAATTGAGAACTTTTGTTTATCTAATTGCGATTGCTGTGTTGTTAGGTGCTTTTGTTTATAGCCAAGCAAAGGTTAGTAAAACTTTACCTACATCGTTATGAAGAAACACCTTATTCTAATAATATCTTTGATCTATTGTTTTGGCTATAACCCGGCCACAGCGCAGATAAATCTAATTGAGCAATTTGAAAACGGTTTTACTTCTGATACAGAAGAACCTAAAACTTTATCGAAGCAACCTAAAAACTTATCAAAATCAAATAATTTCGTCACTAATATGAACTCAGATCAAGAAGGTATGACCTCTGATTTAATTAAAAGAGCTTGGGAATTTGAAAACTTAAAAAACGAGCAACTAAAAAATCCGGAGGGTAACTATGAAACAATCGAAACTTTAAATTATGCTCTAGAAGCTATTAGAGATCTAATTTGTAATAAAATGGCAAGAGGTGAATTATCTTTAAACAAAGTAAATACATTAAACATGGATTGTGACAATCTTTAATCATGCTAGCCCTCATTTTTTGAAAGATAAAACTATTATTTAGTATTATAATCTAATTCGTCAATTATTCGAGAGAGTAAGCGTTCTAGGCTATTGAATTGAAATAGTTGGTCGTCAACGTGGCGATTCAAACTGTGATTGTATCCAAATCAAAGTATATTAGTCGTTAATCCTAATGCCAATTTCTAACAAATGAACTAATTTAGCCGCTGACCCGTTTGAGCATCGAAATAGGATACTTTATCCATATTGAAGGTGAACTCCATCTCCATTCCAGTTTGAGCCGCCGTTTCAGCCTGTAGCCGCGCAGTCACTTCCTTGCCACCAAGATTTATTAACACATAGGTGTCAGCACCCGCAGGCTCAACAACATCAACCGAGCAGGTTGATATTTGAAGCTTATCGCCTTTTCTAAGCTTTGCATCACCAATATCTTCAGGTCTTAGTCCAAGAACAACGTTCTCAGGCAGCTTTGTAATATGCTCATCAAACAGGATAAGAGGCTCACCATGACTTCTTGCTATCATGAATTTAGTACCTTTTCCATTTTTAGCTACTCGTGCTGGAATAAGGTTCATAGCGGGAGAGCCCATAAAATCAGCTACAAATAAATTGGATGGATAGTTGTATATCTCAGACGGTGTTCCAATTTGCTGCACCACCCCCCCTTTCATAACAACTATTTTAGTGGCAAGCGTCATGGCTTCTATTTGGTCATGTGTTACATAAACCATTGAAGCATTTAAGTTCTGATGAAGCTTTTTAATCTCGGTGCGCATTTCCACTCTAAGTTTAGCATCCAGATTTGATAAAGGTTCATCGAACAGAAATAATTTTGGGTCTCGTACAAGAGCACGCCCCATTGCAACGCGCTGCCGCTGACCTCCTGATAATTGGCCTGGTCGTCTATTTAACAATGGCTCTATTTGGAGTTGCTTTGCAACTTTGGCCAATTTTTCTTCTCTATCATTCTTCTCAATACCACGGACTTTCATCCCAAAAGTGATGTTTTGCCCTACAGTCATGGTTGGATAGAGTGCATAAGACTGAAATACCATTGCTATATCTCTGTCCTTTGGGCTCACAATCGTCATATCACGTCCATCAATTGTAATCGCGCCGCTGGTGATAGGCTCAAGGCCTGCAATGCAATTAAGCAACGTTGATTTTCCGCAACCTGAAGGTCCAACAAGAACTAAAAAATCACCTTCCTCTATTGTGACATTTATGTTGTTTAGAATATTGAGACTTCCAAAATCTTTATGCAGATTCTTGATTTCCAAAATAGTAGACATTTCAATCACCCTTTTACAGAACCGGCTGTTAAGCCACGAATGAAGTATTTTCCAGCAACAACATAAACGAATAGAGTTGGCAGAGCAGCAATAATGGCTGCTGCCATATCAACATTATATTCTTTTACGCCTGTTGTAGAATTAACAATGTTATTAAGGGCTACTGTAACTGGTTGTGTTCCAGCTTCTGAGAACGACACCCCAAACAAGAAGTCGTTCCAGATCTGCGTAAACTGCCAGATAACAGTGACCACAATAATTGGAAGCGATAATGGTAAGAATATGGATATGAATATTCTAAAAAAGTTTGCCCCGTCAATTTTAGCAGCTTTCACGAGCTCAACAGGGACAGAAACGTAATAATTCCTGAAAAATAGAGTTGTAAAACCAATGCCATAAATGACATGAACAAAAACAAGACCGCTTATGGAACCTGCCAAATTAATAATCCCAAGTACTCGTGCCATTGGCAGAAGAACTACCTGAAATGGAATAAAGCAACCAAAAAGCATTAGGGAGAATATCAGATTAGCACCTTTAAACCGCCATTGAGCGATTACATACCCATTTAGCGCACCAATTAATGTTGATATAATGACAGCAGGTACGGCAAGCAAGACAGAATTCCAGAAATAAGGACGTAATCCCTCGCATTGAATGCCTGTACAGGCCCCAGACCAAGCTGTTTTCCAGGCAGCAAAAGTCACTTCTCTTGGAAGGTCGATAAGAGACCCGGTTCTGATTTCTTCTAGGCTCTTGAGTGAGGTTGTAATCATTACAAAAAGCGGCATAAGATAATAGACCGCAAAAATTCCTAACAGTAAAAATAACAAACTTCTTAGAATGAGTTTTTGAACATATCCGCTATCGACGTATTTTGAATTAAGCTCAGTCATTTTTTGCCCTTAATTCTGAATATAGATATGGAACAACTATTGCAAAAACAACAGCCATCATAATCATGGCGGAGCTTGCTGCTTGGCCTATATCCCCTCGTGAGAATGCCATAGTATACATATAGGTTGCAGGAAGGTCTGTTGCATATCCAGGCCCACCGCCCGTAAGTGCAATTACCAGATCAAAACTCTTAATAGCAAGATGCGCAAGCACAATGAATGCGGATAGAAAAATAGCAGCCATGGAAGGTAGAATAATTGACGAATAAATGCGCCATGTAGGGATGCCATCAACCTGCGCGGCCTTTATGATTTCATCATCGACAGAGCGCAGCCCGGCAAGAAACAAAGCCATGACAAATCCAGATGCTTGCCAAACGCCCGCAATTACAACCGTATAGATGGCCATATTGGGGTCTACCAGCCAGTTAAATGTAAAACTTTCCCATCCCCAACTGCGGATCATAGCTTCAAGGCCAAGTCCTGGGTTTAATATCCATTTCCATGCAGTGCCTGTAACAATCATAGAAAGTGCCATCGGATAGAGATAGATGGTTCTGATAATTCCTTCAGTTCTTATTTTTTGGTCAAGTAATATTGCTAATAAAAGGCCAAGCAACATAGATATGACAATAAACAGAAACCCAAATACAAATAAGTTTGAGAAAGCGACATCCCAGCGTGGTGAAACAAATAAACGGTCATATTGGATTAAACCAACAATATCATAACGCGGTAATAGTTTTGACTTTGTAAAGGAAACCCAGGCTGTCCAGCCAATAAACCCATAAACAAAGATAAGAATTGCAACAAATGACGGCGCAAGAACTAACTTTGGCAGTTGCTTTTCTAACCATTCAGACACAGCATAATCCTTGTATAGGAAATTCCCTGCCCATTTGAATGGGCAGGGATTGTTAGATTACATGCTGTTCGCAACTGCGCTTGCAAGCATATCAACGGCTTCGTTAGAAGACATATCAGAGTTAAAGTGAGCTGTTACCACATCTGTAATTGCACCAGACTGAGCACCTCTTAGAGCCATGCCATGTGCATAAGACGGAAGAAGAGAGCCACCAGCGTTGCTAGCTGCCATGTCTTGTGCTGAAGTATGTGCACATGGATCAAAATCATCAAGTGCTACGTCAACACGAGCGGGAATAGAACCTTTATTCATGTTAAACACTTTCTGGAAGTTCTTGCCAACGATTAATTCTGCAAGAAGCATTTGACCTTCTTCTTTGTCAGCGCCATCTACGTCAAACATTGCAAAGCTGTCTACGTTATATAAAAAGCCATCGCCAGGTGTTGAGGCACATAAAAAGTCAATTCCTGGACGCTTTCCAGCAGCTAGAAATTCACCTTTTGCCCAGTCACCCATAATTTGGAATGCTGCTTCACCGTTCATGACCATTGCAGTTGCAAGGTTCCAGTCACGGCCAGAAAAGTTGCTGTCAACGAAACCACGCATAGTGCGCATTTGGTCGAAAACAGCCTTCATTGTATCTGACTTAAGTGTATCTCCATCTAATTCTACAAAAGCTTTGTGGAAAAACTCTGGACCCCCAATACCAAGGGCTACAGCTTCAAATACTGTAGCATCCTGCCATGCCTGTCCACCATGAGCTAAAGGCGTGATACCAGCTGCTTTTAGCTTAGTTGCTGCCGCATTGAACTCTTCCCAAGATGTGGGCATTGAGATACCATTTTCTGCTAATACAGATGCATTTGCCCAAATCCAATCGATACGGTGGACATTTACAGGTGCGGCACACCAACTGCCTTCACATTTCATGTGACCAGCAATAGAAGCAGGCAAAACGTCAGCCCAACCTTGTGCGTTAGCGACAGATGAGATATCTGCTAAAACGCCTTCTTCATACCATTATTGGATAGCAGGACCTTTAAGCTGAACCGCTGTAGGTGCATTGCCCGATAATACTCTAGCACGAAGAGCAGTCATAGCAGCATCACCGCCGCCACCTGCAACTGGCATATCTGTCCAAGTGCCGCCACGAGAAGAAAATTCTTCTTGCAATACAGCAACAGACTTAGCTTCACCGCCAGATGTCCACCAATGCAAAACTTCTGCCTTTGGTTCAGCTTTTGCGATAGATGTAATGGAAATTGTAAGAGCAGCGGTTGCTGCAATCAAAAGTTTAGTGTTCATTTTGTACTCCCTAATCAAAATGTTTGATTGGCCATCTTTATGACGAAGCAATCATCTTTCAATCAGAAAATGTTTTAATTGATAGAAACCTTATCGAAATCTGATAGTTTTATTACATAAAGTTACAATTACCTCAATTTTGTTGCGTATAGTTACAAATTGGAAAAATATTACCTGCAGAGAAGCACAGATATTCAGATGGCAGTTCCGAAAATATTGGTCGTTGACGATGACGCTGAGTTACGAAAAATGATGGCGTATTTCCTCAGTAATAATGGCTTTATGGTGTATACTGCCGCTACTGGCGAGGAGATCAGAAATCATATAAGCAAGGGACGAATAGATCTAATCCTTCTTGATGTGATGCTGGGCGAAGAAGACGGGGTTGAGCTCTGTCGCCAAATTCGAATTGAGCAAGAAGTTCCGATTATATTTGTATCTGCATTGGCAGCCGATCATCAGCGCATGGCAGGCTATGCAGTTGGTGCAGATGATTATATCGCAAAACCTTTTAATCTTGATTTGCTATTAGCCAGAGTAAAAGCGGTTTTAAGGCGTGTTCAGCGTTCCGCATCGCTTTCTTATAGGCGAAATATTTATACCTATCAGTTTAAAGGTTGGAC
>JAACDT010000313.1 GCA_009936885.1 Alphaproteobacteria bacterium | reverse complement strand
TGCAGATCCAGAGTTTAGCACTGTGCCAGTCCAGCAATTATTATCACAAGAATATGCATCAGAACTGGTAAGCCAGATTAAAGCAGATAGGCCGATATCCCTGCTGCCACCTTCTTCCCTGCCACGCCATTCAAGCACCGTTTACATTACTGTCATTGATAAGGATCGCAACGCTTGCTCACTTATAAATACAGTATATAACTCATTTGGCTCAGGGTTGCTTGCCCCCAAATCAGGCGTTTTGCTTCACAATAGAGGAATGGGATTTGTTCTCGAAGAGGGTCATCCAAACCGCCTAGAACCATCCAAACGCCCGTTGCATACTATAATTCCAAGTATTGTAACCAAAGATGATAATCTTGTTATGTCCTTTGGCGTTATGGGGGGGGAATATCAGGCATTTGGACATATGCAGTTTCTATCTCGTTATTTTGATTATGGATTAGATATTCAAATGGCACAGGACAAACCGCGCTTCTTCCCAGATCCATTCTCTGATCAAATAGATCTTGAAACGAGTGTCCCGCAATCGATACAGCATGCGCTAGCAAATATGGGGCATAAAATCAGGCCGGCGAAAATACCGATAGGCGGCTCGCAAGCCATTTATCTTAACCGCGAAACAAACGTCCTGAGCTCAGGTTCTGACCCTCGTAAAGATGGAATGGCGGCAGGTTTTTAGTCTTTTTCTGATTCCACTAGCTATTCTGCATCTGTGCCTGCATTAAATTTGAACCCGACCTCTTTGAATTTTTCAACAAGGTTAGGCTCAACCGCATTTATTTTATCGGCAGCAGCTGGGGTAAAGGCAATATCATTCATATCATGAACGCCGCCAGATATGATTACCTGAAGAAGGCCATCTGTCTCACCAGAATTTTTAAACGAACGGCACACACCAGGCGGGACAGAAATAGTATCGAACTTTTCCAGAGTGACAGTGCCTGAACCATCGTCATTCCAGCACACATCAAACCTTCCTTCCAAAACAGTGAATGTTTCAACCGTATTAACATGATTATGCAAACCAGGGCCTTGACCAGGGGGGCATTTAGCAAGTGTCATCGTTATTCCACCTGCTCCAACTATTGGAGCACCTGAATTTATAGGCGTGCTACCCTCTTTAGGGTCAAGTCCAATCACAGATAAAAGCTGTCTCGCATAAACAACATCTCTTCCTTCTAGAGGGATATTGGTATCTTTCTGAATTGAAAGTGGCTTAAGGGTTTTAAATTTTGAAACTCTGTTGGCCATTTCCTCGTTGGTTATATGGGATGTTTTCATGACACGCTCGCTTTATCTACGATTAATAATTTGATTTTATAATACATATTCTGAACGAAACTATCTGCTTATAGTTTGCTTTAATCTGTTTTGACAATAAACAGAAAATTAACTTTTATAAATAGGAACATTGACTATTATACAAGCTGAGTGAAAAAATTAGGAGATTGAAAATGAAGTTAGTTAGATTTGGTACGTCAGGGGATGAAAAGCCAGGAGTGATTGACGAGCATGGAAAACTCCGTGATTTATCGGCATATATGGATGATATAACTGCCCAAAATCTATCAGATGAGAAGCTGTTTGAGTTCTCAAAGATTAATCTGAACACACGGCCAATTGTGGATAAGTCCACTCGGCTTGGCCCATGTGTGAGCGGGGTTGGCAAGTTTATCTGTATAGGACTTAATTATGCAGACCATGCAAAAGAAGCTGGCATGGAAGTGCCTCCAGAGCCTGTTATTTTTATGAAGGCAACAAGCGCTATTTGCGGGCCAACAGACCCTATTTTACTGCCTCGCGGAAGTGTTAAAACTGATTGGGAGGTTGAGTTGGCTGTAGTCATTGGCAAGAAAGCAAAATATGTGGAGCTCGAAGATGCGATGTCTTATGTTGCAGGATATGCGGCAAGTAACGATATATCAGAGCGCACCTATCAGCTGGAGGGCTCAGGGCATTGGACGAAAGGGAAATCATGTGACAGTTTTGGTCCACTTGGTCCGTATCTCGTGACAAAAGATGAAATCCCAGACCCGCAGAATTTATCTATGTGGTTGAGCGTAAATGGTCAAAAAATGCAGGATGGCTCAACTTCCACAATGGTATATGGAGTTGAGTTTCTGGTTCATTATATCAGTCAATTTATGAGCTTAATGCCGGGAGACATTATTTCCACCGGCACCCCGCCTGGTGTTGGGCTTGGCATGAAACCACCTGTTTATCTAAAAGTAGGTGATATCGTAACGCTTGGCATTGAAGGTTTGGGAGAGCACAATCAAACTGTAATCGCTGAATAAGCATTTAAGTATAATTAGCGGTTATAGAAAAAGCGTGTCTTAGGCTAACCCTTGATAATTGCTTCAAATAAACAACTGTTTAGCTATTGAATTTTGAAAATAATTAT
>JAACDT010000312.1 GCA_009936885.1 Alphaproteobacteria bacterium | reverse complement strand
CTTAGTGAATTATTCAACCAATAGATAAAAGGGTTAGCAAACTCTATGTTACAATCATTGAGAACAGGCTCAAAATCGCCATTTATGAAAGTCTTTTTAGTGTTTCTTGCAGGTGGTTTTGCCATTTGGGGAATAGGTGATGTATCAACTGGCTTATTTGGCCCCGGAGACAAAGCCATAAAAGCAGGCTCACAATCTGTATCATCTCTAGAGGTGGCGCAGGAATTTGATTTCATCAGGCGCTCTCAATATAATGGTATTTCAACAGGAGATGCTATTCAATTCGGCTTGTTAAATGATGTGATTTCACGAATGGCTCGAATTACATTATTTGAGGCAGAAGCCGATACATTAAACATCGTATCAACGCGTGAAATGCAAAAAACTGCCTTGCTTAGACAAACTGCATTTCAAGATGAAACAGGCGCTTTCTCTCAGGGTAGGTTTTTGCGCGCATTATCGCAGGCAGGGCTCACTGAAGATGCGTATCTGCAACAGCTCGACAAAACCATCCTATCACAGCAAATTGCTGATACGGTTTCTATGGGGGCAAAATACCCAGAGCGCATATCTAAAGAGTTTGCCAAATATGAATTAGAGCGTCGAACAGCACAGCTTATAAGTTTCGATATTAATCCAGAGGAACAACCATTGCCTCAGGAAAACGAACTGCGAGAATGGTTTGATGCTAACTCTGATGCGTATGATGCAACCAAGCTAAGAGATTTACGATACCTTTTAATCTCTCCTGAAGCCCTTATTGACGAGGTAGAGGTAACAGATAATGAAATGCAGGAAGCGTTTGAGCAACGCGGTGATGAATTTGCAACACCAGAGAGGCGCGTTGTACGCCAGATGGTGTTTGATACAGCAGAGCAAGCATTAGCAGCAAGAAACGCCATTGATTCTGGAACAGATTTTACAGAAGTTGCGAACAATCTTCTTGGATTAACACAAGAAGATATCTTTCTTGGGGATGTCACCTATAACGATGTGGATGCAATAATGGCAGATGCTATTTTTAATGCAGAAGCTGGGGAGCTCATAGGCCCTACCGAATCTTTGTTTGGTCATAATCTTGCTATTGTCGATGTTATTATTTTGGGAAGCAGTGATTCATTTGAAGATGTAAAAGAAGAAATAGAAACAATATTAAAGAATGAAAACGCTGTTAATCTTGTTTATGACAAACTAACTACAATAGAAGATGCGCTTGGAACAGGGGCAACACTTCAAGAGGTTGCCTCAGCAAATGGGGTTGAGAGCAAAACCATTATCGGCGTTGACCAACAAGGCAATAATATTGATGGCAATCCGTTCCTCGGCTCTGAGGGCGATATTATATCCCTAGTTGAATTTCTTGAAACAAGCTGGTCTACCGAGTTAGGTGAAATAAGCACAGTTGTGGACGCAGGCGACGATAGCTATTTTGTAGTAGAACCAACAGGTGAAAGCGAGGCAAGAAAACGGACTTTTGAAGAAGTCAGAAACCGCGTTTTAGCCGATTACAATCTTAAAAATGCAATCACAGCGGCAGAAGCAAAAGCCAAAGCACATCTGCGCATTGGCCCCACTATTTTTAATGATACGTCAGCTACCACACCATTTCGTCGCTCCGCTGTTGGACTTGACGATGCTAATGCAAGGCTAATCGCTCAGACAGTTTTTGAGCAACCGGTTGATGCGGCTAAAATCGTTAAAACTGAAAGCGAGATATTAATCGTTAGAACAGCTAAAATACTACCTGCAACTGAAACTGAAGTTACCGATACAGCAAAATTCTATTCATCTCAATTAAATCAAGCAGCCGCTCAAAATATTTCAGAAGCACTTTCAGCAAGTTTGTCAGAAATCCATAAATTAGAGCTTTACCCTGGAATGGTGCAACAATTATTGTTGGGACAAAGCAACCAATAACAAAATGGGTGTATCCAAGAAAAAAGTTAGGTATCGGGATGAATAGCAACAATTCACACCAAGAATACGAGCCGTTTTTAGAAAACTATTCACAAGGCAAAAATCAGATTTGCTACCGGGTATTGCTTGCTGATACACAAACTGCCGTTGCTGCTATGCTCAAATTATCACAGCAGGATTCTTATTCTTGCCTACTTGAATCTGTAGAAGGCGGAAAAGTTAGAGGTCGGTTTTCTATTATCGCGATAGAGCCAGATTTAATTTGGCGCTGCAGAGATAACTTGGTTGAGACAAACCGAAATCCTACTGAAAATCCAGATGAATTCTTGTCTGAGCATTCCCAAAACCCACTAGAGGATCTGCGTGCGGTTTTAGCCGAAGGTAAAATGGAAAATACACTTCCACTCGCGCCGATGGCATCAGGATTATTCGGCTATTTCGGTTATGACATGATACGCCATGTTGAGGCGATACCTGCAAATAATCCTGACGTTTTATCCCACTATGATAGTGTATTTATAAGACCTTCTATTGTAGCCATTTTTGACAGGCTGGAAGATACTATTACCCTTGCTACACAAATACGATATGATGCTAGTATAACTGCCGAAGATGGCTGGAAAAATGCACAGATGCGCATTGCAGCAGCTGAGCGCAAATTAAATTCGGCACTCGAAATTGATGAGCCTGATAAAAACTTAGAAAAATTTAAGGATGTATCTGCTAATTTATCAAAATCACGATATATAGATATGGTAAAGTCTGCTAAAGAATATATTACCAATGGTGATATATTTCAGGTTGTTCTATCACAGCGGTTTTCAATACCATTTACATTATCACCTATGGCACTTTACAGAAGCTTACGGCGTTTAAACCCCTCTCCTTTTTTATATTGTTTTCACCTTAAAAATCTAGGCATTGTAGGCTCAAGCCCAGAAATCCTAGTCAGGCTCCGTGATGGCGAAGTTACAATAAGACCCGTTGCTGGCACCCGAAAAAGAGGTGCAACAGAGCAAGAGGATCAAGAGAATGCGGCCAGTCTACTCGCAGATATAAAAGAAAGAGCAGAACATTTAATGCTTTTGGATTTGGGACGAAATGATGTTGGCAGAGTAAGCGCTCCTGGAACCGTTCGTGTGGGATCAAATTTTGAAGTTGAATATTACTCTCATGTAATGCATGTCGCATCTGAGGTTCGCGGTAGGATTCGCCCAGAATTTGATGCCATCGACGCCTTAATGGCTGGGTTTCCTGCTGGCACAGTGTCTGGCGCACCGAAAATTCGAGCTATGCAAATTATTGACGAGCTGGAGCCTGACAAGAGAGGCATCTATGCTGGTTCCATTGGTTATATTGGTGCAGCAGGCGAAATGGATACCTGCATTGCACTTCGTACAGCTATTATTGACGGCAACGAGATGCATATTCAAGCTGGTGCGGGCATTGTATATGATAGTGACCCAGAATCAGAGTATGAAGAATGCCAGAATAAAGCACGTGCTATTATAAGAGCAGCTGAGGATGCCATTATACTTGCCAAACAAAGCCAATGACACTCGCCACCCTTGTTAGTTTTTTCATGTTTGCCCTGATGGCAGCAATTACGCCTGGCCCAAATAATATTATGCTCGCCGCTTCTGGGGCTAATTATGGATTTAGGCGCACCCTGCCTCACATTATCGGAATTTGTTTTGGATTTGGGTGTCTTGTTATTGCAGGAGGGTTAGGAGTTGGACGCTTTTTAGAGACATTTCCACAGTTTTTTTCTATCCTGAAGGTGCTGGCCTTATTATTTTTGCTCTATCTTGTCTGGAAGGTAGGAACGGCATCTTCGCCAAAATTATCGCCTGATAGTGAACCAATGCGGTTTCACACAGCGGCTCTTTTTCAATGGGTTAATCCCAAAGGTGTAACCGTAGTGATAAGCGCAATCGCTGCTTATTTAGAAACAGCATCCAGCATTTGGCAAGCATTGCCCGTGATGGTAATCGTTTTTGTGCTCGTTACAGCTATTAGCACTTGCCTTTGGGCTTTTATCGGAAGTGCTATTTCTGATTTTTTATCTAACAGGCACTACAGAATCACCTTTAACGTAACAATGGCGATTGCCCTTTTGCTATCTATGTTGCCTGCCATATTATCTATCTGATATATTGACTGCAACCATAACAACTGAAAACATAGCGACTGGAAATCCAAATATTTAGCAATAGATTGAGAAATGGTCGGAGTGGAGAGATTCGAACTCCCGGCCCTCTGGTCCCAAACCAGATGCGCTACCAGGCTGCGCTACACTCCGACAGATTTGTTTTATATATATAAGATGACACAATTCCAAGCATAATTAACAACACATAGGTAAATTTTTTGCAGATAGTAAAGCGCCTGGCGTAATCTTGCGTAATTGTGCCTGTCCAGCATTAATTTCAAGCACATATTGTACTGGTAATAATGACGATATAATTCGCAACGAACCTTTTTGTGCGCTTTCTTCTATATGAACAACACGGTAATCTGAATCAATAAATAATATATCCAGATTAATAAGTGTGTTTTTCATCCAAAACTGACGAGGTGAACTGGTATTCCACATAAATAACATGCCTTCATCATCCGCTAAACGCTCCCTGAACATTAATCCTGTGGCTTTTTCAGCCTCACTTCGTGCAAATTCTACATTAAATTTCTGCAATTTGCCGTCAGTTGTTGCTATTTCAACCTGTCCTTTACGCTCAAATAATGCAAAAGAGAAATTGGGATAGAATAAAATAATCGCAAACAAAAAAGTAATTAGGTTTAATTTGATAGAATGGTGTTTCATTTTTTATCTTATTTATATATTAAGATGTAACAGAAGAGAAGAATGTAGATATATCATTGTTGTCTATCATAAAGTCTTGCTACCCATCTCTCTGGAATATTCTTCCCCAATCTGTGCGGAAAATGCAAACTCTCCAGCACCGAACGTGATGCTGGCAAACATTCAGTGGTGTAAGGATTTTTACCTATCATTAATCCCCACACGCCTGCCCCTGCACGTGCAGTTGTGAAAGGATTATACCCGCCGCCGCCCAGCACAAGAATTGGAATTTTCAAATCCAAGAAAGCAGACACAGCAGACCAGTAGCCATGATTGGAATAACATAATCCAGATTGCGGATCTTCCTCCAAACCATCAGCCCCAGCCTGCAACACAATAAAATCAGGTGAATAATCCATTAAACGCGGCAGAATATTATGGGTTAGTGTCTCGTTTAAATCGGCATCATTAGCGCCTCGCGGTAAAGGGTAATTATGCGCATTTCCACCACCTACATCGCCTTTTCTACCAGTACGCGGCCATCTATCTTCCTCATGAATAGAAAATAAAATCATTCTTTTCAGATGACTAAAATGATCTTGAACACCATCTGGATGGTGCGCATCTATATCAATATAGGCTATTTTCTTAGAGGTGTTTTTATATAATGTTGTGAGCGCTATGGCTGGATCATTAACAAAGCAAAATCCGTTTGCTGCGTCTGGGAAGCCATGATGTGTTCCACCAGAAGGATTAAAAACACTAGTGTGAATACCTGATATTAGATAATTCGCTGCTGTGAGGCTTGCCTTGGCTGCCGTTGCTGGCCTTCGGTAGATCTCTGGATAAATGGGGTTTGAGTGGGTTCCAATTTTATGTCTTTTAGAGCGGATCTCATCCAATGCCTGATTTTTCTCAGCGTCGAGCAGTGCATCTATATATGCCCTGGTATGAAAACATTCTAATTCTTCTGCGGTTGCTGGTGGTACTGCCTCAAAATCTTTATCTGGCAGCCATCCTTGCGCTCTACAAATATCAATAACGGGCCATATGCGCGGTATATTCAAAGGATGCCCAGAACCATAGCCAGAGCCTCTGAAAATGTCACTACCGAGGAAAACTGCCACCTGCCAACCTGTCAAACTGTAAGAAGAACAATACCACCCTTGATATCGTATTATGAGAAGAGATTTACAAGTAGCAATACACACATTAATAATGCAAGCAATGCAATGGCCGCTGGTCCAGGTGCAACAGGCCCTGTAAGCGGGTGCTGATATACATATAAGGTGCCTGACATAATCTTCTTTGCAGAAGAGACAATAATATTATTACCCATTATAGATAGTTTATTGGCCGCTGCTAATACTGGACTTCCAATTCTAGGAATGAGCCTGCGATACATCCAATCTGAATTAAGTACAGTTGATAGGATCTCTGGAGGATAAAATCCAAACCGCATCAAGAATGTAAATGCCAGCATCGCAAATATAACCAATTGGAATTGGCCAACAATATGACTTGCATCATAGGGCTGATAACCAAGACTATAGGGCAGAATCTGATAAAATTGTGTTGGCATCACACCGATCGCGATACACAAAACACTGGCGATTGCCATTGCCGCTAACATATTAAAAGGCGCTTCTTTAGAGCGCAGCCCGCTATCATGGCCAAAAAAGGTAAAATATGGAAT
>JAACDT010000072.1 GCA_009936885.1 Alphaproteobacteria bacterium | reverse complement strand
TTTGCGGTTTGCCTTCCGCGCCTTTGATTGGACGAATCTATCACATCATCATGCAGGAGTGTTGCGTTATGGATAAATTCCACTGAGGCCGCTAGATATAAAGCGCTTTTGGGCGATGTGTTGGTATTTTCAGAACTTGCCATTGATGCGGCAATGCACAGCATGGGTCTTAATCTTTTGCCACCTGCAGCGATTAGATGCCCTGCCAGTTGCGGTATAAGCGATACATCAGACTGTAATTTGTCCAATATTACTTTATTTACCTCAGACATGGTTTGTTGCGTGAGCGCAACAAGTGGGTTTAAGGAAGGCTTATCTGTCATTATTCCGCTGATCTTTAGAATGTACTCCAAGTGCAGATTTAGAGTGTTGTCTATAATTCGGCAAGCGAATATTTTGGATTATGTAAAAGCGAAATAGCTGTTTACCCTTTCACTATCTTCGTTAAACTACAAAAATGGTAGAATTGGTAAAAACAACAAACGCGATTAGGCTGACCTATCTGCAAGCATTGCTAGATGATGCAGATATTCCATTTTTTGTTTTTGACCAGCATATCTCTATGCTGGAAGCTGGAATAGGCGCATTCCCAAGGCGGGTTATGGTTGAGGAAGCTTATTTTCTGGCGGCCAAAACTATTATGAGTGAAGCCCAGGAGTATTATAATGATTAGAGTTTTAAGCAACCCGCTAATAAAAACGCTTAAAAAAACGCAATAAAAAAACATAATGAAAGATACGCAAGGAAATGCCAGAACATGAGTGTTAGCAGTTCAAATGATAATCAGGAACTTTATACCGAAGATTTTATATTTTGCAAACAGGTACGATTAAAACAACTTAAAAAAGGTTATCGTTTTGGCAGTGATGCTGTTTTGCTTGCATCATATATCACTGCCAATAAGGAACTTTTATTGGATCTTGGCGCTGGCGTTGGTGCAGTATCACTAGGAATTGCGTGGAGAAATCGACAATGCCAGATTGTAGCAGTAGAAAAAGACCCTGAAATTGGGGCTCTATTATCAGAAAATATTGCCGCAAATCAGATGTCAAAGCAGGTAACTACAGAACCTATTTCAATTGAACATTTACCTGCGGATTTTGAATCTCGTTTCGACCATGTCATAGCCAATCCACCCTTTCATAAGAACACGGGGACACGTTCAACAAACAGACATCGAAACCTTGCACATATAGGCGATGGGTTATCCTTAACAGATTGGCTCACAAAGGCAGTATGGG
Organism: Alphaproteobacteria bacterium; assembly: GCA_009936885.1. Taxonomy (GTDB): domain Bacteria; phylum Pseudomonadota; class Alphaproteobacteria; order Puniceispirillales; family Puniceispirillaceae; genus UBA5951. The sequence goes on along the minus strand of JAACDT010000072.1, from coordinate 856 downwards.
CATGTAAGTCAAAAGGATATGTAAGCTTTATGATACGCGCAGATAGAACAGATGAGGTCATCTCGTTCTTGAATGCTCACAAGATAGGAGAGGTAACCTTATACCCCATCTGGCCAGTTCACGGAAACCCAGCAAATCGCATTATTATTTCCGCGCGCAAGAATAGCAAAACAGGCTCTATTATTTTGCCTGGAATAACGCTGCATAACACAGATGGCTCTTTGACTTCAAATGCTTCTCTTGCTATGAAAGGTCTTGGAATTAAGCGGTAATTTGCTCTTATTTATCGTGGGCTATCAATCATAAAAACGGGCAACAAAACAACGGAGATTAAATGTCTTTTCTATCAAAACTGATGTTTTGGAAATCAGAACACCCAAAGGTTAGCGTATTAAGGCTTTCAGGCGTTATTGCATCTGGAGGAGGGGCTCTGCGCAAGAACCTAAATTATGAAACCATGGAGCCTGTTATTAAAAAAGCGTTTGCTGACGAAAAGCAGGATGCTGTGATTTTATGCATAAACTCTCCAGGGGGCTCTCCTGTACAATCAGCTCTTATCGGCAAGCGGATACGCCATTTAGGAGATAAACATAATCCGCCAGTGATTGCTTTTTGTGAGGATGTTGCCGCTTCAGGGGGCTATTGGCTCGCCTCTTGTGCAGATGAGATATATGCTGATGAAGCCTCAATAATTGGCTCAATTGGAGTCATATCTGCAGGATTTGGCTTCACGCAGGCTATTGCAAAGCTTGGCGTGGAGAGACGTGTTTATACGAGCGGCGAATCCAAAAGCATGCTAGATCCGTTTAAGAATGAAAATCCAAAAGACGTAAAACGTCTAACAGCTCTTCAGACT
>JAACDT010000071.1 GCA_009936885.1 Alphaproteobacteria bacterium | reverse complement strand
GATGTCGTCAACATGATCTGCAAAAAGTCCTTTGACAAAAACAGCGCCATCACGAGCATATGCTTCTATATGTTCCTCAGTCAGCAGTTCATTCATTTCTATCACTCATCTACTGTGTTTGAGAATTACACTGGTAATAAAAACACTGGACATAAATCACGGTCTATTACTATCCAGATTGATGGCGGTTTTCGCAAAATATTATTAAATAAGAGTTTGATAATAGCACCTTGTCAAAACATATTCCAAGTTTAATTTTGGAGAATTGCCAGCAAAAGTTTCGTAAATACTGACAATATAAATAGTAGTTGCAGAGGCGGTTAGTTCAGTTAACTATTATGATATTAAGGTAATTCTAGAAAACAGGGGAAGCTAGGAAAGGTGCCGTTTAGGCTCCACCACTTTTTTTAAAGTTACCAGAACTTATAAAACGGTTTCTTGCATAAAATATTGTTATGCAGGTTTTTTATTGCTGAGGATAACATTATGAAAACTATTCTGGCGAATAATATAAGCATAAATTACCGCATCGATTTGCAGCGTAATAAAGAGCCTGATGCGCCTATTATTATGCTGAGCAACAGCTTGTTATCGAGCTATGCCATGTGGGACGACCAGATTGAATCGCTTACAGAATATTTTAATGTTTTACGTTATGATACGCGCGGTCACGGCGGCACAGAAGCTCCGTCTTCCGCCTATTCAATTGATATTTTTGTTGAGGATGTTGTCGCACTGCTCAACAAGCTGAATATCGAGAAAGTTCATTGTGTTGGTCTCTCAATGGGAGGCTTTATTGGGCAGCTTTTTGCTGCTAAATATCCACACCAAGTTCTTTCGTTAACGCTTTGTGATACAGCCTGTATTATGCCGCCCGCGTCACTATGGAATGACCGCATCAAATCAGCCGATAATAGCGGTGTTGAAAGCTTAATTGAGGGAACACTTGGTCGCTGGTTTACAGCACCGTTTCGTGACACCAACCCTAATGATGTAGAGAAAATTACCGAAATGATTAGGAATACGGGCGTGCAGGGCTATGTAAACTGCGCTAAAGCGATACGCGATATGGACCAGCGCCACATTCTGCAAGACATAAAAGTGCCTACCAATATTATTGTTGGTGATAAAGACCCTGCTTGTCCCGTTAGTGCGTCAGAAACACTTCATTCTGGCATATCTGACTCTAAACTGGTTATCTTAAGTGATGCTGCGCATCTTCCAAATATAGAGAAAAAAGAAGAGTTTAATAGTGCCTTGTTACACTTTTTAAAAAGTGAGTGACGTAATTTATCAAGCCCGAGGGACAGTTTAAAACTGTAACCTCATTGCTTTTGACCACAAGCAAAGCCAAAGGAATTTATGCTCATAGAGGGTAATAATAGGATGATATATCAGGGGCGTTTTAATGCTAGAAAATAAAACAGGAGTCCTAAGTACAAAGGCAGAGAAGGGATACCTTTCTGGTATGATGGTATTTGAATTTTTTGTACCTGGCATGCCGGCCTTAGCGGCATCAACTGGGGCTGATTTTCTATTATATGATATGGAACATACAGGTATCTCAATTGAAACTCTAAAGCTACAGATGGCAGCGTGCCGTGGCCTTGATATCGCCCCACTTGTAAGAGTGCCGTCAGTTGAGGCTAATACGATTGGCCAAATTCTCGATATAGGAGCGCATGGTGTCATGGTTCCAATGGTTGATACAGCCGATCAAGCCAAAGACATTGTTAAGCGAGCCTATTATCCGCCGGAAGGTCAAAGAGGCACGGCATTTTCAATCGCTCATGATGATTACAAGCCGGGAATTCCAGCTGAAAAGATGGCGCAGGCTAATCAGCGTAGCATTATTATTGCAATGATTGAAACTGAAACGGGGTTAGCTAACGTAGAAGCCATAGCCGCTGTTGAGGGAATTGATGTGCTGTGGCTAGGGCATTTTGATCTTACAAGCTCAATGGGTATTCCTGGTCAAACTGATCACCCTGATTATTTAGCCGCAGTCAGCCGTATTATTGCAGCGGCAACGCAATATCGTAAAAGCGCTGGCTATATGGCTGTCGACAAGAAATGGGCTGAAGAATATTGGGGGTACGGGTTTAGAATGCTTGCCTATGGTCTTGACCACCTTTTGCTGCGTGCCTCATTAGCAGATGGGATAAAGTTTATCTCCAACATGGCTGTCAACGACTAGCTTATAGGACTCTTTCAAATGAACCAGTTCCAGATAGCTATATCGGCAGACCTCATCACAAAAGAGGATACTCCCTGCTTTGATGAGGCTTTGTTAAAAGAGTTTACAGATCGACCTGACTTCTCTGTGACAATCTTACCAGAGGGCAAAAAAGATATTACAAAACAAGATGCCTGCACTTATGATGCACTCTACTTAATGCTTGAAAATTTAAGCGCCGAAAGTGTCAGCACGCCCGACCTGCGCTTAAAATTAGCGGCCCGGCACGGCGTCGGATTTGATACTGTCGATGTTCCGGTCATGACGTCTCAGGGCATTATGGTAACAAACACGCCGAACGCAGTGCGTAGGCCTGTTGCAACCATGGCAGTAACCCTGCTTTTAGCGCTGAGCCACAAACTTATAATAAAACATCAGAATACACGTGCTGGCCAATGGGCTCGTAATGCTGACCATATGGGTGTCGGCCTGACAGGTAAGACATTGGGGGTTCTTGGTGCCGGCAGTATTGGTAGTGAAATTCTTCGTATGATGAAGCCGTTCGATATGAAACTTATTGCGTGTGACCCGCATGTTGGTCACGATTATTTACATTCACTTGGAGCTAAAAAAGTTGATAGTGACGCATTTTTTGCACAAGCAGATTTTGTGATCGTTGCAACGTCTCTGTCTGCTGAAACCCTTCACCTTGTTAATGCAGATAGGCTGAAACTGATGCAACGTCACGCCTCACTCATTAATATAGCGCGAGGGTCTGTTATTAAAGAAAGCGACCTTATTCACGCATTACGGTCAGGTCAAATTAGTGGAGCAGCTCTTGATGTTTTTGAGCAAGAGCCTGTATCACTAGATAACCCACTGTTATCTATGGATAATGTGATTACAACATCGCATTCCCTATGTTGGACAGATGAATGTTTTGACAATATCGCTAGAGATGGGCTGGGTAGCATCATCTCTTTTGCTGACAAAAGAATGCCAAAGTTTGTTGTCGATATGGAAGTGGTAAAACATGAAAGGCAGGTCACATGGTTTTCAGAGTAATGTTTTCAAAAGATTTGATAATTGCAAGGTTGTGATTTCTGCATTTTTTTTACTCTGCCACCCTTCATGGATTATCTCTAAACAATTAGGTATATATTTTTTTAGTTTTGGGAAATATTTAAACAGCATGTCCTCTTTGTTTGACGCTAAAATTGTTGGACAGCAGATTCCTTTAAAACATGCTTCTTTATCAAAGCGAAATGCGGCGTTATAAGATAGATGGTAAGTCTCTAAATTCTCTAAAACATCTATATACATGCCATGTAAATAAGTCAGATCTGGTAACCCACGCGCTATTCGGTTTCCCTCGTTTTGTTCATACCAAGGCCAGAATAGCCATTGGTCTCTTATAAAATGCCATGCCCATATTAAATGTTCACCTGTGGGGCTTATGTTTTTCTTTGGTGCATAGTTTTCAAGCAAGTTAGCTTTTTCTTCTGAATCATATAGTCCAACACTGTCTAAAATTAGAAAAGAGCATGGATTTTTAGGGATTTGACTTAAACATGCAGCTATACTCGCACCTGTGTGAGTGCCAAACAAAATAGTCTTTTGAATGCCTAAATTATTTAGGGCTTGAAGATGAGCATTAGCATAATCGAGAATTTCTGGCTGTTTAATTTGAAGTGGGTCTGAAAGACCGTTTCCTGGTGTATCAGGGGCATAAACAAAGAAATACTTTGCAAGACCAGAAATTAGTTCGCTTATTTGCCTAGAAGAACCTGGTGACGCATGAAAAAGACAAATATTTGGATCATTTGGATTTCCTGCATACCTAAAGTGAATTTGTCCAGTATTAGTTTCAACATAGTTTCTTTTTACTTCCATCTTTTCCTCCTAGAGTTAAATTATAAATCTATGGGTGCTGATTTTCTAAAAAGTCTTACTCGTTAAATGGTAAATTTTTTCCAAGACAATAATGTAGCAATTGACAGGATCAACATACCACCGCAACATAACATTGAGACATAATCCATGAACTTTAGATAAAAAATGGATTGGGGCAAGAAATGGCTTCAAAAAAGGTACAAAAATCGGCTGAATATCAAACACATCAGAATGAGCAAACATTTGTTGATGACCCTATTCAAGATAGGTTGCTCGCTCTAAGCATGGCTTTAGCTAATGAGTTATGGGTATCTAGATGCCGTATCAAACGATTAGAAGAAAAGTTAATCTCAAAAAATCTTATCTCAAAAAATGACGTTGAGGCTATAGCTTCTGAACTGGAACGTTCTGAATCTAGTATTGAGCTTGAAGAATATTCAGCCACCTTAATGGAGGCCTTGTCCGGTTTAGCTGCATCAAGAAGTGCAGACGAGGATATTCTCCAAAATTTTAAGTAAGGAGGAACTTTTAGTGCTTGAACGTGACTTTAATAATGCACAAGATTTCATTCTCTCTCTGAAAATGAATTGGACAAGAACCCTTTATCCCATGTTAAGAGAAAAATTTTTAGATTTCGAACCTGATGTTCGCTCTAAGATGCAGTTGGAAGATGTAAGTGCTGTAATTTCTGAAACTCCAGATTATAAAGTTTTTGCATGGTGCGAGCGTCACCTTCAAAAGATGAAATATAGTGGGGCTGATGGTTTACATCGTTTTTACAAAGAAAGGCATGATGTAAAAGGGGAAATACATTCCGAAGAAGATGAAGATATAGACAATGTTGAGGGTTTTCGTCTTCCAGAATATTATCAGGCTGTTGATATTCATCAGCAGCCAGGGGGTGTTTGGT
>JAACDT010000070.1 GCA_009936885.1 Alphaproteobacteria bacterium | reverse complement strand
TAGTCTTTTGTTTTCCTGAACAAGCGTTGCTATATTTTGATTTAGCTGGCTGAGTTGTATCTGCGTTTTATCCAACATATTCTTGGTATTGTCATATAGATTTTTCTGATCAAAATTCCCCCATTGCCATCCAATCCATAAAACCAACATGAGCACAGCTACACGAATTACCAGATTTATATAAATCCGATATTCTTTTTTTCTGTAACGCTCTCTAGTTTCAAAAAAATCCATATACTACCCTTTATACAAAAACGCAGAATAGCGTTATGCAAATTTATATGTGTCAATAACGGAATTACTTGCTGTAGCCAACCCGAAGAATGGCTAGAGGGATAAATTGTCTGTTTATTTGTTTTCAAAAACACCCTAAATAATTTTTCTTCTTATAATAATTCCAATTACAGTTTACATTTTGTTAGGTTTGATTGACAACATTTCTTCGAATTTAACAGCTGACTTCATTCATATGGCATTACAAACAAATCCTCCACCGCGCGCATGGCAAAGAATGCTTTCTGGTCGCAGATTAAACATCCTAGAGCCAAGCCCACTTGATATAGAAATCGATGATATTGCCCATGGCTTGTCTAGGGTAGCTAGGTGGAATGGGCAAACATCAGGTAATTTTGGTTTATCAGTTGCACAACACAGCATATTAGTAGAGCAGATCATGCATCTGAATTCATTACGGCTTATCAACAAATGGCGTCTTGCAAGTCTGCTTCATGATGCCCCTGAATATGTTATCGGAGATATGATTACGCCGTTGAAATCAGCGTTAGGGACACAATATAAAGCTATCGAGGAAAAATTACAGCAGGCTATCCATATTCGATTTGGTCTTCCAGCCATTCTACCAGAAGCAATCAGCAAATCAATTAAACGAGCTGATAAAATGGCAGCATGGATTGAAGCTACTCAAATCGCAGGATTTACAAGCTCAGAGGCAGGCAAGCTTTTTCCCAAACCAAGAGGCACACCCAAAGAAATTTTAATAATTCCTGAATCTCCCAAAAAAGCAAAAGAAGCATTCACTCGCCGCTTTATATTGTTGGGAGGTGCTAAAGAATAGCATAAAATTTTTGCTGTAATTCAGAAATGGACTTGTAAAAACAACTATTTGCATTGTAGAAGATTGGATACAATATGTTATTTTTGGGGGCATGGTGAAATTTGGTAAACACAGCAGACTTAAAATCTGCCGACGATAAGTCTTCCCGGTTCAAGTCCGGGTGTCCCCACCACCTTTTATCTATGAGCATTATTTCCAACTAAAACAAGTATCCTTAACTCTGGTAAATGCCTCGCCCGTGTATTGTTTTATCAAACAAGACAGATATAACATGCCATTGCCCACCAATCTCAAAACAGGAAATAAAAGAGTAGCTATTAAAGATTTGTGGAATAAAGAACGCACATCCAAGCACCAGAATAATAAAAATAAATGAATAGAATAAACCCTTTGATTTATGAAATAGAAAAATGGACAAACAGAAAAAAACTAGCGGTTAGAGTGGCAAGCCAAACACCAACTATTAATTCTTGCTACATCAGAAAAATCCGAAAAGGCGCTCCAGCAAAAATAATGATAACAAGCAAAATCGATGCCGTGGTTTCAAGCCTTATTAACCTCGATAGGGTTGAGAACACGCCATTTATCATTGGATGATTAGATCAATACATAACCACAGTTTATTCTTCTTTCGTTCTGCAATTAGTTTTTGATGACAATCAATAAGTCCAATTAAGTTAAAAAACCATTTACAAGGCTCTTGTTAATTAGGGTATCTTGTTTAAATTTCCTTCTTATGCTTTCTTGTAACATTCAACCTTCTCATGAGAGCCCACCCCTTCATGACGTTTAAATAGTGTCAATTAAATTCGGAACTAAAAATAATATGTTTTTTTTACCTCTTTTTGACCGGCTTGTATCCACCCGCACCCCATATGTCTCTTGGGGTATTTTAAGTGCATGTGTTATTGTTTTTCTATGGCAATTATCACTAGATAGCCACACATTACGCCTAGTCACTCTCAAATATGGCATTATCCCGTCTGTGTTATTTGGGCATCAATCGCTCCCTGCTGAATTACAATTTATACATCCCTATTTTTCCATTATCACTTCTATGTTTCTCCATGGAGGATGGCTTCATATAGCTTCTAACATGCTGTATTTATGGATTTTTGGCGATAATATTGAAGCATCTATGGGGCATTTTAAATTTATATTATTTTATATTATTTGCGGGGCTGCAGCAGCCTTTGCACAAAGCATTATTGCCCCCTACTCCATCACCCCAATGATTGGTGCGTCTGGCGGTATTGCTGGCATTTTGGGCGCTTATATTGTTCTGCACCCAAAAGCACCTATTCAGGTTTTAATGATTATTCTGATATTTATTCGTTTTATAAGTCTTCCAGCATGGGTGGTTTTGGGTGTATGGATTGGAACCCAATTTGCGGCTGCTCCTGTTGCATTTTCAGACGAAGGGGGCGTTGCTTATTTTGCTCATATTGGGGGATTTATTGCTGGTGCATGTCTTATCCCCTTCTTCAAGCGACGCGAGTTACCGTTATTTGGAAAATTTGACCCTTCAACGCATCAATCTGACATAACAACGCCAATTACCTTTAGAGAAGTTAAAGAACAGGCTAAGCATAAATATGCTCACCGAACACTGGTTAGGAGTGAAAAAAACGGCTCTCTTCCTAGTTTCAGAAAACGCCGAAAAGGACCGTGGGATATCTAACTTGCAAACAATTTAGTGTAATAGCAAACCTTAACAAACCTTGGTTTAAACAGCGTCCTCTGCTTCGAAGCCAGCATGCTTTACAAGCAGACATAATTCTTTTGCAGCATTAGATACAAGGTTCTCATCAAGACCCGTAAGTACGACTGCTGTGCCAAACTGACCTGGCTTAAACCAAGGATAGCTGCCAACTGATACTGTCTCATATTGATTGCTTATTTGTTCTAATATATGGGCAACATTACCCTCCCCTGTGGCACATTGGACAGTCAGTCTTGTCGGAATTGTACCACCCTTTAAGCTTGCAGAAAGGCTTTCAAACATAGATTGCATGATAGAGGGCACTCCAGCCATTACATAGATATTTTCTAGCTGGAAGCCAGGCGCCGCACTTACAGGATTATCAATCAAAGTGGCGCCAACTGGAATATCTGCCATTTTTTTTCTAACTTCGTTCAGAACTATTTCGGTTCCCTTATAATGTTGCTCAAGCCGTCGCATCGCTTCTTGGTTGCGCTCGACTTTGACATTAAATGCTGCTGCTACAGACTCAGTTGTAATATCGTCATGCGTTGGGCCAATGCCGCCAGAGGTAAATACATAATCATTTTCATCTGACAATTCCGTGATATGGCGTATGATTGTCTCTTTTACATCAGCAATTACACGTGCTTGCGTTAGTTGAATACCAAGCCCGTTTAGCTGCTCGGCTATCCAGCCTATATTTTTATCTTTGGTTCTTCCTGAGAGAATTTCATCACCGATCACACATATCGCTGCAGTTGGATTTGCCATTTGCTTGTATCTCCTGCTATACCATCTCTAAATTTATTTGTTTCAAATATAAATTCGTCTAAGGCTTATATAACTTTGTTGGTTAAATGCAAATAGCTCGTAGAATTGTTTATTAGGTAATCCGTATGCAAGAAAGCAATGTTTTAATCCATGATGAGGCAGATTTCACATCCATGCGCAAAGCTGGCGCGCTCGCTGCCGACGTACTTGATATGATAACGGAACATGTCAGGGCAGGCATTACAACGCAAGCATTAGATGATATATGCCATAAGTATATTATCGAACATGGCGCTATCCCTGCGCCCCTGAATTACAAAGGGTTCCCAAAATCTACCTGCATTTCTCTCAATCATATTGTCTGCCATGGCATACCTGGTGAGCGAAAATTATTATCGGGGGATATATTGAATATAGATGTAACTGTTATTCTTGATGGTTGGTATGGGGATACATCAAGAATGTATTATGTAGACACCCCGCCAATTAAATCCCAGCGATTAACAGAAGTTACTTATGACTGCCTCATGTATGGTATCGAAGCCGCCAAGCCAGGAAAAAGGCTTGGTGATATTGGTTCTGCTATTCAAACATACGCAGAAAAAAACAGATATTCGGTGGTTCGTGACTTTACAGGGCATGGTCTTGGCAAGGTGTTTCATTGCGCGCCAACAGTGCTACATTTTGGAACGGCTGGTACCGGGATGATATTAGAGCCTGGAATGTTTTTTACAATTGAGCCGATGATTAATGCAGGCAGAGCAGAAACAAAAATTCTTAGTGATGGCTGGACGGCAGTAACCAGAGACAAAAGCGCCTCCGCACAATTTGAGCATACAATTGGTATTACGGATACGGGCGCAGAAATTTTTACCCTTTCGGCCAACGGTTATAATTTTCCGCCTTACTCTAAAACTTAACCTTGCGGTTATGTTATCTGCCTACAGTCAGTTATATGGGCGATAAATCAAAACCCGACCCACAATATCAGATTCTAAAACCTTAAATAGCTATCATAAAGGCCATAGAGAGCGGATGCGTGCAAAGGTAAATGCAGAGACAGCACCTCTATTTTGTCATATGCCAGTGTTCTAGAAATGTTTTTATATGGGATTAATAGCAGAGGGGATACCAAACCTGTTGTAAAGACATTGCTGGCGAAGTTTAAGAATATCAGCAATATTATTATAGCAGATAAGGCAGAATTACGCTCTGTGAAAGAGGTTGGCAGTGCCGCCATTATTCACTTTCATCTAATTCGCGTGATAGAACAGCGCATGAAGCGCGATCTTGTCAAGGATAAACCCATCCTTGCCAACTGGCAGGCAGTGCAGAATTTTTTTTGTATCAGTCAACTTGCTTTTTAGAAAGTAGAACATTTACTAGTTCTTTTATTAGATGCACAAAATCGATTAATTGAGAGTAAGATCATGACATCTGGAACCATAAATCAAACTTCGATTTACCCATGTGAAATTGCAAAGTTTGGGCTCAATTTTCATGCAAAAAATATTATTCTTGCCCATAATCATCCCACATTTGACGAACGACCCAGCCAAGCAGACATCCTATTAACCAGAAAGGTAAAACAAGCCTTGCTTAGCGTTGATATTGAGCTTCATGATCATCTCATTATTGCCGGAAGTGAATGTCAAAGTTTTAAATCAATTGGACTTTTATAAGTGCTTTAAAATAAGGGGAATTGAACATTTCAAAATCTGAGTATTTATTTTTCTTTTTTAAACTCTTCTACGTTTTTTTTAACTTCTTGCTTTAAATCTCGGTACTTCTCGCCTGCAACACGGCTTCCTTTAAGAAGTGCGGGGTTGGCTTTAAGCGCTGCCTCGGTAGCAATCTTTTTTGCCTGTTTCTGTATTGCAGGATTTCGAGCTGCATACCCAAGGGCTGTTACTACAAGTTTTCTAAAAATCATTTTTCATCTATTTGCAAATTTGTGTTTCATGAACAAATTATTCGTTAGTTATGAGTATAGCATTTTAGTGCACAAGATGATATTACTAGTAGCAAAAATAATCAGGAAAACAACGTTATGATCCCCCGTTATTCAAGACCGGAAATGACGCAGACCTGGTCAGAACATTCCAAATTTCAAATCTGGTTTGAAATTGAGGCCCATGCTTGTGATGCTCAGGCCGAGCTAGGTGTAATCCCGCATTCTGCTGCCCAAACCATTTGGGAAAAAGGGAAGTTTGATATTGACCGAATTAATGAAATCGAACGTGAAACCAAGCATGATGTAATTGCGTTCCTAACTAATCTTGCAGAATATGTAGGCCCAGATGCTCGGTTTGTGCATCAAGGAATGACCTCCTCTGATATATTAGATACAACTTTGTC
>JAACDT010000311.1 GCA_009936885.1 Alphaproteobacteria bacterium | reverse complement strand
AATAAGGATAAACCCGAAGAAGTGGAGCGGTTTAACTGGTCTAAGAGAGTGCGTGATATGGAGATCAGTAAAGACGGTGTTATCTGGGTGATAGAAGATGGAGATAACGCAACATTGATAAAATTTTTAAAGTCTCCATAGGGATGTTAGCCCTGAGCATTTACGTTAAACAGATATTTATGAAAATCTGATATTAGTTTTTGTCTTGCATGAAGTTCATCTTTTTCTAAAGCTGTTGCAATTCCATCTCCCCAAACTGGATTTGGCCAACTGGCATCCCCTTTATGGCGGGCAATAATATGCAAATGAAATTGAGAAACGATATTGCCAAGAGCAGCAATATTAATTTTGTCTGTATGAAGTGTTTGACTTAAAAACTGGCTAAGGTTTCTGGTTATGTGAAGCAGCTTGGCTTCGAGGGCGGGGTGCAAATCGTGCCACTCTTTGAGCTGCGGTATCGCTGGCACCAAAATAAACCAAATATAGCGAGAATCATTAATGATTCTAATCTGAATTTCGTCAAAAATATCACTCAAAAAGCTGTCTTTTTCCAATTTGGGATCTAACTTAAAAACTGTCTTAAAATCTGGCAAAATTGCCTCCTTCTAAAGTTTGCTTAAGTATGTTTTTGGCAAAACATGATATCCCAAATTTGGGCGATTATAGACAAATGAATATATATCAATACATAATAATAGTGAAATTTCATTTTTAGAGGCGGACATGTTTCCAAAATCCACACAGAATTTAATTCTAGAATGGTTTGGCGTTCTAACAGCAATACTCTATTCAATGTTAATCGCTTTTAATATAGGTGCCGAATTTCTGGGTTTCCTGTTACTCTTAATTTCAGCCATTTCAATTGCCATTTGGGCGTATAGAAATAAGTTTCGGGGGATTTTATTACTACAAGTTTTCTACGCGTCAGCTGGACTTATTGGCATGATTCGCTGGTTCTAGTAAGGATACCCTATTAGCTAAAAAACAGAGTTGGAAAATTGAATATTAATTACCAAAAGAAATCAGGTAGGCACTTATAAAAGGACAGCTAATGCATCATTTACGAGCCGTTTTAAATCGCTATTTATTGGCTATCATCATCTTATATTTGCCAGCTATCAATTCATCAAATGCTGATACTAATGTAGTCTGGAATGGCGTTTGGTTTACATGCGAGTTTTCTAATCGTACCAAAGCCCCTGATGATGGCTGTTATATGTTTGATAATGAAGGGTTCAGGGTAACAGACGGGATATTTTCCTATCTGAAGGTGACAAATTCAACAGCAAAAAATTGTCGTGGCAACAAAACCGGACATTGCTTCAAAAGCGATACTGAAGACATAATAGTCAAGGAATCGCCCATTGGTAAAATAGATATCCGGCCAGATCATCTATTTGTTCGTTACCTTGGATGCAAACAGCGCTTTTCATTTCGGGAAACAACAGATTTCATCGCTGTTATTCCAGATGAAAAAAAATGCTTCTGGGCATCAAAACGTCATTTTTATGTGGCACGATATAATGGTGATTTATCTGTAATAAAATAAGGGCCTGTCAAAACAGATATTTGCACCATCGTCAATAATCCATCAATCCATGCGTATTTGGATGAAACAACTCGCTTGGCTCTATTTCCTTAACAGCAATGCCATCCATTACCGCATAACGTATCAAAGCCGATATCTCAGCCTGATTCACAGACAAGCCATATGGCCATGGATTACCACCCATTAAACTCGCAAATTCTGTATGAAGTTCCTTCAGCCATGGCAGCGATACACGTAGAACATTTCCAAGCAACATCTCATCTAAACTAAATTTTTTTGCTTTAGCAAAGAGCTTAAATAAATGCTCTGGCAAATCTGGATATTCTTCTAATAATGTTTTCTTTACTGCCAGACAATGCATTATGGGAAAGAAGCCTGTTTTCTGGCAATAAGCTCGCTCTGCTGCTGGTACATCGTCAAATAACCGTTTTACAGGTACCTTTGGATCTAACAGACTATTCGGCTCTCTTGGGGAGAATATGGCATCTATTTCACCCTCTGTAATAAGCTGATCCAGATATTCGCCCTGTTTGATTGAATGCACATCCATATGCTCTGGCAGTGCTATTTTCATGCGCTCTCCTGGGCCAGGCGCGTTTAACGATCCAACTCTCCAAGATACATCATCGCTTTTAACGCCATATTCATCAGCCATTAAGCCGCGTAGCCAAATTCCAGCTGTCTGTTGAAATTCCGGAACCCCAACCCGCAATCCCTTTAAATCTGCAAGAGATTTTATATTTTTATCAGAGCGAATAAATATGCCAGAATGCCTGAACGCTCGTGATGGAAAAACAGGAATGCCAATATACTGAGAATCACCCCGTGCCGTTTTGGTAATATGACTGCCCATTGATAATTCGGTAATATCATATCGCGCTTCCTGCAACGCAATCCGAAATAATTCTTCAGGCTCCCCAAAGTGAACGTCAAATTCATACTTATCTGATGTTACATCCCCGTTGGATATAGGACGACTTCTATCTGTCGCTACACAAGCAATTGATAATTTCATAAAATTCTTTCTACTTTAACTGAATAATTTGCCTTTTGGACTATACCATAAAAACCAAGCTATCAGTGTTGAGCTTAACACAATACCTGCAATAATAAGGAAGCTAACCTTGAGACCGACTAGTACTAGAAGATATCCTAATAATGGATAAGTAATCAACCAACAGGCGTGAGAAAGACTAAATTGTGCGCCAAAAATTGCTGTCCTATTATTCTCAATTGTTTCTGCTCTCAATAATTGGCCAATAGGAACCAAAATAAAAGTAGAGGCAAATCCAAAGCATGCCCACGATAATACAAGCTGCGAATAGGACTGTATGAATGCAGAGGCAAAACTTATAATAAATGTAAGAAATGCGCCTAGTAGCATAATGGCTTTATAATTCACTTTACCACTTATTAAAAAGATGAATATGGCTGATATAATAGCGCCAATCCCATAAAACAGCATGGCGATGGCAAGCTCGCTTTCTGACAAGTTAAAAAACCCTTGAATTATCGTAACACTATTCACAATAATCATCGCGCCAGATGCTGCGATGACCATATTCAAACATAATATTGCTGCTAACTTTCTATTATTAAAAAAGAGCGCAACACCACTTATGGAGCGCTTCCAGAAAGAGATGGTCACTTTTTCTTGTATGCCTGCTTGCGGGAAATAAGTAACTAGAATCAGCAGTGCTGAAACACCAAAACAGATTGCATTTACAATAAAAAACGACGTGTAATCCATAAAGGCAAGTATGAGGATGGCAATTGTAGGGCTAAGTATATTCTCTAGATTATACGCTATTCTGGATAAAGAGGAGCCTTTGATAAATAAGCTATCCTCCGTTAAGATATCTGAAATCACCGATTGATAGATAGGTGTAAACCCTGCAGATAATGCTTGAAGACAAAATATAATAATATAAATTTGCCAGATTGCACTTACATAAAACAAAGAAATTACAAAGAGCGCACGCCCAATATTCAAGAAAATAAGGTACTGTTTTTTTCTGCTATTTACGGTTAGACCTGTAATAACTGGAGAAATAAAAACATAGGCAATCATTTTTATCGCGAGTGCAGTTCCAAGTACAATACCTGCCTCGCCAGCAGCAAGTTCATAAGCAAGCAAAGCGAGCGCTATGGTAGTGAGCCCTGTGCCGGTTAAAGCAATGATTTGCGCAACAAACAAAGTCCTGAAGGCTGGATTATTTAAAAGCTCTATCATATTCCAGGATATGTTCTAGCGCCTAGCTGATTTTGTTACAGCACGCTTTGCCATCTCCACTATTAAATGTGCTCGATAATCAGCTTCGGCATGGATATCACTCATTAATCCATCTGCTGAGATAGTAATATCAGATAGTGACTCTGACGAAAACGCTTTCAATAAGGCAGTTTCAATCTCAGAACATCTAAAGACGCCTTCTTCGCCAGCTCCTGTAACCGCGACTCTGATCTCAGAATTAAACTTAGCAACAAAAACGCCTACCATTGCATAACGAGAGGCCGGATTTGGAAATTTCTCATATGCTGCGGCATCAGGCTTGGGAAGACTAACCGCTGTTATAATTTCATCTTCTTCTAACGCTGTTTCGAACAAATCAACAAAGAATTCTTCTGCTTTAATATCACGCTTCGTGGTATGAATTATACCGCCCAGTCCGAGTATTGCTGCCGGATAACAGGCGGAGGGATCATTATTAGCAAGCGAGCCGCCAATAGTTCCACGATTGCGAACCTGCCTGTCACCAATATGAGAGGCGAGTTCCGCAATAGCAGGGTTTTCCATGACTACAATATCTGATTCAGATACTTCAGCATGCGTTGTCATTGCGCCGATTTTCAGTAATTCACCATCCAATTTAATTTCATTAAGCCCGCATTTTTCCAGCCCAATTAGGTGTTCAACGCGTGCCAATCGCTGTTTTAAGGTTGGTATTAAGGTCATACCACCTGAAATCACCTTATGCTCATCTGATTCAGATAACAGATCTGCAGCATCTTCAATTGAAACAGGTTTAAGGTAGTTGAATGAATACATATTTATTTCCTGTTATTATGATTTACTCAGATATAGCTCGAATTTAAGGGAAACACACCCTTAACTTCGCTCAACCTTTGCTGCTTCTTGAACCGATTTAACAATATTCTGGTATCCCGTGCATCTGCATAAGTTACCTTCAAGCCCTTGCCTGATCTCAGCCTCTGATATATCAGGCTTCCCATCAATTAATTCGATTGCACTCATAATCATGCCTGGGGTGCAAAAACCACATTGTAGTCCATGATTTTCGTGAAATGCTTGTTGCATTGGATGCAAAACATCCCCATCAGCTAAGCCCTCTATTGTTGTAATATTACATCCATCTGCTTGGACAGCCAACATGGTACAAGATTTTACCGATATTCCATCGATATGAATGACACATGCTCCACATTGGCTTGTATCACAGCCGACATGCGTTCCTGTTAGTTTAAGTTTTTCTCTTATAAAATCAGCAAGCAACATATAGTCAAACACATTTTCTTTGTGCAGTGTTCCGTTAACCATTAGCGTTACCTGTGTCACGTCGATTTCTCCCAAAATCATTTTAACTTGCAAAACAAACCCAATCTAATGGTAGATAATTTAAACCAAACAGGGAAGCCTAATATTTTTCCTTGTGAAAAATACTGCAAGTATTTATACATATCGCTCTTATTTATTCAAAATATTGACCTCGGAACATTCTATTTTGTCCAGCCATTTTTCTATTTTAGGTGAGACGTTTTTTGCATGGAAAGCTGCACATAAAATCTGTCGAGATACCTTACACGCGTTATCTGAATTGCCTGTATCTGAGAGAGTTTGGCGAATTTTTTGGCTGATAGGCCCATTTATTTTATTGATCGAAAGAAGTCCAGCTGATGCCTGGATTTCCATCATTTGCCTAGGGTTTATTGCACGCTCCCTTAAATTAAAAGAGGGTCGATTTCTTGAGGTATTCTGGGTGAAAGCTGCTTTTGTTTTCTGGGCAGTATGTCTCATTTCAGCAGTTTTTTCAAAAATTCCATTATATGCCTTTACGGAGGCATTTATTTGGTTCAGGTTTCCGTTATTTGCAATGGCATGCGTATTTTGGCTAGGTACCGACAAGAGGCTAATTTATGCAATGCTGTTAACTACAGCAGCAGCAATGATTGTTATGTGTGTCATTCTCAGTGCTGAGTTATATTTTGTTGGACAAGTGCACGGAAGATTAAGTTGGCCTTATGGCGATCTTACCTCTGGTAATTATCTTGCAAAAGTTGGTCTTCCTTCTTTTCTTGTAATGGTTGCACTCGCCGTGTCTGCACGCCCCAATATTGCTGCAATTGCAGCGCTTTTATCTCTTATTACCCTTATTTTTAGTATATTAACGGGCGAGAGAATTAACTTTCTAATATGTGCCTGTTCTGGCATGCTTGCTGGCCTCATGTGGAAGCCAAAATCGAATCGATATTTTCTGCTAGTCGCGATCGAAATAGTGGCCGTATTTTTATTGCTTCAGGCACGCCCTGAAATGAGTGAAAGATTTGTTACCTCCTTTATAAATCAGCTCCCTACCCAAAGCGAAAGTCCTTATTATCGCTCGATGATGCCAGGTATTGTGGCGTTTCAGCAGGCCCCTATTCTAGGCGTTGGGACAGCAGCCTTTAGAGAATTATGTCCAGATATAATTGCAGATAGACAAGATTTAAAATGTCATACACATCCGCATAATTTTTATATCCAAATGGCAGGGGAAGTAGGCATAATCGGTCTGATAAGTGGCACAGTATTTTTTATATCCATCATCGCGGTTTGCTATTTCGCCAGAAAACGCAACCCAGATAATGTATTTGTTGCTGTGGCCTT
>JAACDT010000069.1 GCA_009936885.1 Alphaproteobacteria bacterium | reverse complement strand
GTCATTGGGTTTACTTGCCGGCGATTAACCAGAATTTCATAATGCAAATGGGGCCCAGTTGAGCGACCTGTGGAGCCAACAAATCCAATAACCTGACCTTGGTCTACTTGCGCGCCAGCATAAATACCTTTGGCAATTCCTGACATATGCGCATAGGCAGTCTGATATGTGTTATTATGCCTTATCCGAATATACCGTCCGTAGCTGCTATTCCAGCCAGCCATCTCAATTCGCCCGCTTCCCGCTGCCAGAATAGGCGTTCCTGTTGGCACTGCAAAATCAACACCCCGATGGAGCTTGTTATATCCAGTGATGGGGTGTTTTCTCATACCATAGCTTGATGCAAGTCTTGCTCCACTAACGGGTGTTCGCATTAATGTTCGCACCGCAGATTTCCCAGCCTTATCATACCAGCCTATTGTACCATCATTATTCTCATGCCGGTAATAACCTACCTGCCTACCTGATAAAACCATTCCAACATAATGCACTTTGCCAACAGATAAAGTTTCACCTGTTATTCTGTCTGTAATTTTTTCATATACAACTTCGAAAGCGTCTCCTTGTCGAAGCTGGCGTTGAAAATCGACAGAAAATCCCATAACACGCATGAAATTATCTAATGTAGAAAGAGGTACATTAGCGTCTAAGGCCGCTTCATATAAGGTACCATTAATAACACCAGCACTATGAACAAATTCTGTATCGATAGGTCTTATTGCTTGCAATCCCTGCCATGTTCCAAAGCCGTTTTTAAATATAAAGTAATCAAACTTATCAGACTGGCTGGTTTTTACAGCAATAGGCGTATTATTCTCATCAAATCCAATGGTGAAATTCATTCCAATTCCCAGTTTGCGAACATTTATCTTCTGGGACACAACATCTGCTACTTGATATAGCTCAGATGACGTGAAATCTGCTCTTTTTAAGAGATCTGCCAAGGTTTCGTTTTTTTTAAGACTTAAACTAATTTCTCGTTTAACATTCACATCTGCTTCTAAAGCAAGTAGTTCTGCAACCGTGGAAGTGGATATTGGAAGCACCTCTTCAATGGAAGGGCGCGAATGAGGTCCCTCCATTGATACCGTATCACCGCCCAGAAACAGGATAAGGTCTGGTTTTGGAATAGGAAGGAGGGTTGAGATCAATTTAATATCAGATGAGATCTGTTTATCAGAGATAGCATTTTTAAATTTAACAGCATCTGCATAAGCCAAGTTTGCAGTCGTTAAACTCAACAAGACTATCAGGTACACTAGTCTTAACCAGCAGATGGCAGTTTGCCAGATTTGCAAAAACGGAACCATAATTTGAAGCATAGAATTAGTCACTCGCTTGGCTGCGTAATTTTTTACAATTTAGTAAAGCGACAATTCCTGCACACTTCACATAATGTAATTAAAAGCCTGTGACCCAAAGGTCAATCTAAATTTTAATTAATTTTTATTAGAATCAGATAATTAACCAACTTTTATAACTTAAACCTCAAGCTAAAATAAGCTATTGCTTGATAGCATTACCTGTTTGAGCAATCAGAGCATAGGCCATGAAATTCGATATTTGTTTTAGGGGCGTGTAAGCCAAATTTCACAGCCCTTAAATGTATATAGTCTGACAGCTCTTTGTCTTTGACCTCTGATACCTTTTCGCATTTCTCACAGATAGTAAAAGCAGTCATATCACTTACCTGGCACAATGAATGCTCACAGGCAATAAAGGCATTCATACTTTCAATGCGATGCACCTTTCCTAATTCAATCAATCTATCAAGTGCACGATATACCTGCAATGGTGCTTTAAATCCAAATTCTCTTAAGCCATCAAGAATAGAGTAGGCACTCAAAGGCATGTCAGCCTTATTCAGTATAGTTAGGACCAGCTGTTGGTTTTTGGTTAAAGCGTTTTTGATGTTCAGGCTATGGGTCATGGTGTGTTTCTAAAGGCAATTTAGGTATATCGCTTAAATACTATTCTTTTTTTTACGAATGGAAAACAGATTTGGTAGAATTGATATAATAAATAATAAAAGAGTAGATACGATAATACTTGGGCCAGCAGGGGTATCAAATTCAAGCGAGCCGAAAAGTCCAAAACATACCGCTATACTTCCAAATATAATGGCGATTAGAGCCATTTGTTCTGGGCTGCTTGAAAAGCTTCTAGCAGCAGCAGCAGGTATGATAAGCAAGGCTGTTATTAGCATTACGCCAACAATCTTCATAGAGATAGCTATCACTAAAGCCATCATTACCATAAAAATTATATTGGTATAATCTGGCTTTAAGCCCTCTGCTTTTGCAATTTCAGCGCTGACAGTAGCCGCAAATAAAGGGCGCCATATTCGAGCTAATGTTGCTAAAACAGCTAAACCGCCAAGCCAGATAACAGCAATATCTGTTTTGGTAATAGACAATATATCCCCAAACAAAAACCCTAATAGATCTACCCTGACCCATGTCATAAAAGCAAGAACCACAAGACCAAGAGCAATCGCTGAATGTGCCAGCATGCCAAGCAAGGTATCAGAGGGAAGATTGCGCCCTCTTTGTAGCAATAAAAGTGAAAATGCAACAATAAGGCTGGTAATGAAAACAGCAAAGGTAATGTTAATTTCGAATAGCAAGGCGATTGCTACGCCTAATAAAGCAGAATGAGATAAGGTATCTCCAAAATAAGCTAATCTGCGCCAGATGATAAAGCAGCCAAGTGGGCCTGTCACCAGCGCGGTTCCAATTCCGCCAATAAGAGCGCGAATAAAAAAATCATCAAGCATGAGATTTATCCTTGCTGTGATTTAAATCATGATTACGCTCATCCTCGATAATAGCCTTGCTTTTTATACTGCCATCAAGGGAATGTTCATGGTTATGATTATGCTGATATATGGCAATTGTAGAGGCAGCCTTATTTCCAAATAAGTTTTTAAATTCTGAGCTTGACGTTACAACTTCTGGTGTTCCAGAGCAGCAAATATGACCATTTAAACATATGACTTGGTCAGTCGCTGACATTACCATATGAAGATCGTGAGATATCAAAAGAATACCGCAATTTAATCTTTTTTTAGTTTCCTCAATAAGGCCATATAATTTTGCCTCCCCATTAAAATCAACGCCCTGAACAGGTTCATCCAGAACCAATAATTCTGGCGAGACTGCAATCGCGCGTGCAACAAGTACGCGTTGAAGCTCACCACCTGACAATGTTCGAAGCTCTTTTTTTTGCAAATGTGATGTATCTGTAAGAGATAATGCAAAATCGATATCTTTATTACTGATATTCTTAGTCAATGAAATAAAGCGATTTACCGTTAGAGGTAGCGTCCAATCTATAGATAGTTTTTGAGGAACATAACCAACACGCAAATTCTCTTTGCGGTAGGTTGTTCCCTCATCTGTATTAAGTAATCCAAGAGCAATCATCGCAGTAGTAGATTTGCCAGAACCGTTGGGTCCAATTAATGTGATTATCTCACCAGCGCCAACGCTCATTGTAACGCCTTTAACAAGCCACCTTCTAGATCTAAATACACCAGCATTATCTAATGTAACTAGCTTATCTTTTCCGTGAAGCATCTATTAGATTTTCCTGTACACAGTATAAATATATTGATTTGAAACCAGTAATGTAATAGTATAACATTACATTAGATTCTACAATTTATTTTTGAGGTTTCGCAATGCGTTTTTTAAAAACATTATCCCTAGCGTCCACAACATTTTTTGCTAGCATCACCTTTGCTAATGCAGATATTAACGTTGTTACGTCAATAAAGCCAGTTCATTCTCTTGTTTCAGGCGTTATGGAAGGGGTGGCAACCCCTGATTTAATTATAGATACCGGCGGCTCACCTCATACTTATTCTTTAAAACCGTCTCAAGCAAGGCAACTTCAAAACGCAGATATTGTTTTTTGGATAAGCCCAAAATTAGAAGCTTTTCTTGAAAAACCAATTGAGTCTATTGCAACAAACGCATTGGTTTTGGAGCTCTTAGAAACAGAAGGGGTTGTAAAGGTTAGCTTCCGTGAAGGTGGCGCATTTGATGCGCATGATCACGAAGATGATGAGCATGACGAACATGACGAACATGACGAACATGACGAACATGACGAACATGACGAACATGACGAACATGACGAACATGACGAACATCATGAAGATGAAACCGACCCT
>JAACDT010000068.1 GCA_009936885.1 Alphaproteobacteria bacterium | reverse complement strand
CTTATCGGAGCAATAGAGTTGGAGCCTATTCAAGAGCATCCAACAAAGCGTGCTTTTTCAGCATTTCTTCGTGCATTTGAGAGGGGATGCCTTATTCGCACCACAGGTGATATCATTGCCTTATCACCGCCACTTATTATAAATAAGGCGCAGATAGACGAGCTGGTGGTTTGTATTGGCGACGTGTTATCTGAATTAGAATAATTGCCTCATAACTATTATTTCATATTAAATTCAAAACAGCTTATTTGCTGATAGAGTGTGTTTGCGGGCAGAAATATCGATGGGAAGCCTGGCTGGTTTGGCGCATCTGGCCAGGCTTGAGGCTCTAAACATAATCCAGAAAATGGTTTATAAGAGCACTTATTATACCCATCAGGAGTAGCAGATAAATGATGCCCAGTATAAAACTGTAATCCTGCCTCAGTAGATGATATCGTAAGGGTGATATTTGATAAGCTACTAGATAGCGTGGCCACTTCGCGAAGCGTGGTTTGTGTTTCACTCAAACAAAAATTATGATCGATAGGTTCCTCTTTACCTGCTACAATCTGAGTGAGTTTGCGAGGGTGCAGAAAATCAAACTGACTATTTGAAACCGAGTTAATTTCCCCTGTGGGAATGGATAAGTCGTTTACCGGAAGATAGTGCTTTGCGTTAATTTGCAATTCATGCGCAGAAATATCGCTGCTATCATCAAGACAAAAATAAGGATGTGATGCAAGGTTGCAAATACCATCCTTATCCGATAATGCCTGTATCGTAATTTTAAGACACATTGGCGGCATTATTTCATATTTTACCTTAAGATGGCAATTACCAGGAAAACCCATATGACCTCCAGGCTCGCTCAGGGCAAAAGTGACTGACATATGATCAATTTGCTCTATTTGCCAATTCTGAAAAGCACAACTTTTGGCACCGCCATGCAAGGTTTGGATTGCATTCTCATTCTTATCAAATTCGAAAAAATGACTGCCTATTTTGGCCTTTCCAAATGCGATTCGATTAGCAACTCTTCCAACAATAGCGCCTAAATAGGCAGTATCATTAAGATAGTCCATACTATCTGGGAATCCTAAAATTAGCGGTAAATCATTCTCCGCCATTCGAATATCTACTATTCGCGCACCATATGAAAGGAAGGTTGCCTTTAGATGGTCATTTCCTATTTGAGCTAACTGCATATCAAAAACGCCCTAGGCAAAATGCGCTCAAAGATTATTTTCTTTATCTTATCTGCCACGTTGTGAGAATTTATGTTTTTTTAGTTAATTCATCATAATTAATGAGCGAAAATGATCCGTCCTTAGCCTCGGTTAGTGCGGTTTTGGATTCAACCC
Organism: Alphaproteobacteria bacterium; assembly: GCA_009936885.1. GTDB lineage: Bacteria > Pseudomonadota > Alphaproteobacteria > Puniceispirillales > Puniceispirillaceae > UBA5951. The sequence continues at coordinate 2,039 of JAACDT010000068.1, read as the reverse complement.
AATCCCCATCATTTGCATAAATTAACCCATCTATTAATTTCATTTCTGCTCTATGTATGTGACCACATACCACCCCGTCACATCCTCTTTTTCGTGTTTCATTCATAAGGCCGGTTTCGAAAGCAGACAAGAACGATACTGCCTGCTTCACTTTATGCTTTAGAAACTTTGACAGGGACCAATATTCAAGTCGAAATAAACGCCTAATAGCATTTAATACCCCATTTACACCTAGTAAAATTGTGTATAAACCATCGCCGATAAAGGCCAACCATCTTACATGTTGAATGACACTATCAAACAAATCACCATGCATGACCCATATTTTTTTGCCGTTTTTAGTAATGTGAATATCATCCATAACAATTTTGATTTCACCAAATTTATGCTCCACAAACTGCCTGATAAGGTCGTCATGGTTCCCTGGTATGTAAATAACTTCGGTACCAGCACGTGATTTTTCCATTATTTTTTGCATCACATCATTATGTTCTTGCGGCCAATACCATCTTTTTCTAAGTCGCCAGCAATCAATAATATCACCGACAAGATAAAGCTTTTTAGAATCTGTTATAGATAGGAAATGCAGTAATTCAACTGCCTTTGCACCCTTGCTGCCAAGGTGCACATCTGAGATCCAAATAGTCTCATAGTCATGAATTATGTGTGTTTCGGGTAACACGGGCTTTCCTTAAAATGATAACAAAACGCCTTGCGGTTAAAATAGGATTGACTAACCAGACATTGAAACGATTTAAATTTTAGTGTCTTGCGCAAACTCGAATTCTTTATATAGACAAGTGTGAGCAATAATACGAGATGTAAGTAAAACCTTTATAAATAAAAAAGTGAAAAAATGAATTTTATTTCTTAGGGGCACTTGAAAATATGTGTTGAGCATCATCATTTATAGTAGGTAGAGATAAATAGATAGTATCTTAACTATCTACTATTCTGTTGTGTGTTATTATAAAGTATCTGAAATCTTTTTCCTTGAAAGTCTCTGCATGAGTTCAATTATATCTGTTAAAAACCTGACAAAAACCTACGATAATGGTTTTCAGGCGCTTCGCAACCTATCACTCGAAATAGAAGAGGGTGAAATTCTTGCATTACTTGGACCAAATGGTGCTGGTAAAACAACGCTTATTTCCGCTATTTGCGGATTATTATCAGTCCCTGAAAATACGATAACAGTTGGCGGGTTTGATGTTTCAGCAGATTATAGAAACAGCAGATCGCTGATTGGCCTTGTTCCACAAGAGATTACAATTGAGCCTTTTGAGACAGTTAAAAATGCTGTTAGTTTCTCGCGCGGTTTATTTGGCAAGAGCAGAAATAACGCATATATTATTCAGCTTTTAAAAGATTTATCACTTTATGATAAAAGAGATGATAAGAATATGACGCTTTCTGGCGACATGAAACGCCGCATTATGATTGCAAAAGCATTAAGCCATGAACCTAGAATTTTATTTCTCGATGAGCCGACAGCAGGTGTTGATGTAGAACTGCGTAAAGATATGTGGGAGGTGGTAGCCAAATTACGAGAAACCGGTGTTACGGTAATCCTTACAACCCATTATATTGAAGAGGCTGAGGAAATAGCTGATAGGGTTGGTGTGATAAATAAAGGAGAATTGCTTCTTATTGAGGGGAAAAATGAGTTGATGCAGCGTATGGGTTCTAAAAATCTTACCATTGAGCTACAAAGCCCCGCATCAGAAATTCCATCATCCCTATCTCATTATAATTTAACGTTAAGTGATGATGGATTGCAGCTTAATTATCGATATGATGTTAGAGCGCAAAAGACAGGTATTGTGGATTTGCTGTCAGAATTAAAAAAAGCATCATTTAGACTCCGGGATCTTCAGACTTCACAAAGCTCACTCGAAGAAATTTTTGTGAATCTGGTTAGGGATTAATCATATGAATTTTTATGCAATTATTGCGATTTATAAATTTGAAATGGCACGAACTTTTCGAACCCTGCTTCAGTCAATAATATCACCTGTAATATCAACAGCACTCTATTT
>JAACDT010000310.1 GCA_009936885.1 Alphaproteobacteria bacterium | reverse complement strand
GGCGTGATATTTAACGTCATCAATAAAGCAAGAAGAACAGCTGTTGTTCCAGAGCCAGGAACCCCAAGTGTAAGCATCGGGACCAACGCCCCGCCAGCAGCAGAATTATTTCCAGCTTCAGGAGCAGCAATACCCTTTGGCTCACCTGTTCCAAATTTATCTTTTTCTTTTGCAAGTGACTTCTCTGACATATATGCAAGAAAGCTCCCAAGAGAGGCACCTGCCCCAGGTAAAACACCTGCTACAAACCCAATGATACTGCTCCTCAGCATCGTCCATCGAGTCTCAAAAATCATTCTAAAAGGAATAGTTACCTTTTCCAATTTGACCCCTATGGATGAATTTTTACCGTGACTTTCAATAAAAATAAACACTTCAGAAACAGCAAATAATCCAACGATTGCAACCAGAAAATCAATTCCGTCATATAAATGCAGATTATTCCCTGTAAAGCGCGTCATGCCAGTTGATTTATCAACACCTATCATAGCAATGCCTAGACCTAAACAAACAGAAAGTGCAGCCTTGGTTTGATTTTTTGAGCCGAGCCCCCCTAAAGTGCAAAAAGCAAGTAAGTAAAGTGCGAAATATTCAGCAGGTCCGAATAGAAATGCCACTCTTGCTAAAATCGGTGCAAGTAACATCAAACCAATTGTGGCCAGAAAAGCACCCACAAAAGAGGCAACCCCAGATAGCACTAATGCGTTTCCAGCCTGACCTTTTTTAGCCATTGGATACCCATCAAGAGTTGTCATCATTGCCGGCTCGTCCCCTGGAATATTTAATAGAATAGAGGAAATTCGCCCGCCATACATTGCCCCATAATAGACAGATGTCATTAGAACAAGAGCCGCTGTTGCATCAAGGCCAAGCGAAAATGAAAGCGGGATTAATATAGCAACTCCGTTAGAAGGACCAAGGCCAGGCAATGCCCCGATAACGGTTCCTAATATGCAACCAATAACAGCTAGCATTAATGTGTTCGGACTTAATGCTACTGAAAATCCCAGAGCTAAATTCGCTAAAAGTTCCATATTAACCTACCCCATGAAAGATTTTGGAAAGGCGTACAAACCTAATCCAAGTCCAAATTTAAATATCAAAAACAAAACAACGGATAAGCTACCGCCAATTATCATAGATTTCCATAAATTTGGCTTGATTTGATAGGATATTGCAGCCGATGCCAGCGCCGTTGGTATTATGAAACCAAGAGGCTTCAGACTGTAGGCGTAAATAACTAAAATCAAAGTTGTTATAAACAACTTGATAAATGTTGATAGAACAGGCCATTCAGGTTCTTGGTCTGGCCGTACAAGCATCATTATACCCGCTATTAATGCCACACCAGAAACAGCCATTGGAAATGCCTTTGGGCCTAAAGGATCGGAAAAAAACGGTAATTCTAATTGTGTAGCACTCGAAAAAAAAGCGAGTGCTACACAGATTGTTAGTAAACCGGTAATTCGGTCAGACATTATTTCATAACACCAAGTTCAACAGACATTTCACGAACTTCAGCAATTACGCCATCTACATAATTCTGAAAGTCAGGACCAACTTTGTTGAAAGGAGCAAGTCCATTAGCCATCATTGCATCTGCCCATTCTTGAGAAGCACCAACCTGCCTTAAAGCCTCTGTCCACTTTTCATAAGAGGCCTGAGAGGCTCCTTTTGGAGTGTATAATCCTCTCCAGTTTACAGCTACTACATCAATTCCCTGTTCTTTGGCAGTTGGAATTGATTCAAACCCTGGAATACGCTCATCCGTGAATGACGCAAGAACCCGAACATCACCAGATTTAATAAATCCAACCACACCTGAGATATCGCCTGTCATAGCAGCTGTAAAACCACCAACGGTTTGTGTGATAGCATCTGCATCACCGTCTACACCAATATATTTTACCTTCTTAATATCTGTAAAACCTTTGCGCTTTAGGGCCATTAGAACTTTTAGATGATCATAACCACCAGCTGCAGAGCCTCCTGCAAAGGCGTGCTTTGACGGGTCTGCTATCACCGCATCAAGCAGATCATTTAGATTTTGATAGGGGGAATCTTTTCCAACCACAATTACCCCAGGGTCAGCGCCAATTGCGCCAAGAAATCGAACCTGATCAGATGTCATTCCTGAATAGGCATTCTGGGCAAGTCTGGTAGCAGTTGCCGTAGAAGCTGCGATGATAAGGTCGTCATCTGAATTGCGCTCATTCACAACATGGGTAAAAGCAAGGCCGCCGCCGCCGCCAGCCATATTCGTTACCTGAATAGAGCCGTCATATGCGTCAATATCACTCATGATCTTAGTAATTGACCGACAGGTGAAATCCCATCCGCCGCCTGGATTAGCAGGGGCAATACATTCAGCTGCCATAGTTTGACCAACTAGTCCTGCTGTGAAAATTGTTGCAAATGCAACTTTAGAAATTAGGTTCATTTAGTATCCTCCATATCATTTATTCTTTTTGACGAAAACTTTACCTTTTCACTTAATCAAAGTAACCTGACATCAATCTGACATGGAAGCAGCGTTTTGAAAGTTTTAATTATAGAGGATACACAAGAGCTAGCAAAATCCCTGCGTTTATTTCTAGAACTAGAAAATAACCATGTGGAATGTGCTTATGATCTTGCCACAGCATCTCACTATATTTCAGTCACGCATTTTGACATTATTTTATTGGATATAATGCTACCTGACGGCGACGGCAGAGTCTTTCTACGTTCTGTTAGAGCGCGCAACAAGAATATTCCTGTTATTGTAATGACTGCCCGTTCTGAAATTTCAGACCGCGTAGACTTGCTCGATATAGGCGCAGATGATTATATCATCAAACCATTTGAATTTGTTGAATTAGAAGCAAGATGCAGAGCTGTTCTAAGACGGCATAGCGGTCAGGATCAACAAGCGCTTAGTTATGGGAATATTATCCTATACCCTCTTTCTGCTATGATCGAATTCGGACAGGAAAAAATTCCACTTAGAAACCGTGAATTACGATTGCTGGAGATTTTCTGTAATTCACCAGAAATTCTATTCTCCAAAGAACAGCTAACAGACAGGCTTTTTCTGATATCTGATGAAGTTACCGAAAATGCTATCGAAGTATATGTAGGCAGATTAAGAAAGAAACTTGTGGGCAGCAATGTTACTATCGAGACTGTTCGGGGCATAGGCTACCGGTTGGTAAAAGATGAATAAAAAATTTAATCTTTCTATTAGAAATAGATTACTAATTCAGCTTAGCTGTGTAGCCTTTGCCATATCACTGTGCCTTTTTCTCATCACGCGTATCGTGGTGTTACAAGCCATAACAGCAACACAAGATGGTTTGCTTACCGCTGCTATTCAGTCGGTAATTGACAAAATTTATGTGGTAGAGAATTCAGTTAGCGTAGACTTGCCCTATGATACATTCTCGCTACTTGGCGCTGTAGGTGAGGATAGAATATTCTATCGCATTGATGATAATGGCCAATTCCTAACAGGATATTCAGATTTTCCAATGCCACACAAGTTTGGAAATATCCAAGAGCCAGAATTTAGCAATGTAGAACATAAGGGGGAGAGGCTTCGAATAGCGGCAACAGAAAATATTGTTTTTGCAATGGATAAACGACATGAGCTTCGGATCATTATTGCGCAAAGTCAGAATTTTCAAAAATCTATTGCCACCAAAATTTCGTCAAACTTGGTCCTAATCACCCTCTTTTTCTTTATGACCGCCATTTTGTTTGCCTTTTTAACAGCCAATCTTACAATCAAACCTATCTATCTTTTTGCAACAGATGTAAAAATGCGTGGCCCAAATAACCTAAGAAAAGTCTCGTCAGATGTGCCAACAGAATTAAAGCCCCTTGCCCAGTCATTAAATGAATTCATAAGCCGGTTTCGCTCTACATTACGCCAGACAGAAACATTCATAGCAGAGGCCGCCCATCATATCAGAACGCCTCTATCTGTTGTAAAATCAGAGAGCGAACTAGCTTTGAGAAAATCAAAAACACCTGAGAATAGAGAGCGCCTCAGAACTATTATTAAATCTGTTGACCAGACCAACCGCTCCGCTAGTCAGCTATTAGATCATGCGATGGTACTTTATCGCGCTGAGCGCCCTGAAACAGAGGAATTTTCAATCCTGTACGCAATATCCGAAATCGTCACGCAGTTCAAACTAGCCGCAGATTTAAGAGATCTTGATTTGACATTTTCAACCGATGCAAGCCCAACACAAACCGTTAATCTTGATAGAACCCTATTTGAGACCTCAGTGCGCAATCTGCTTGATAATGCGCTGAAATATGCGCTTAGCGAAACAACGATAATAATAGAATTCAAAAAAACAAAACATAATTTTCAGCTTACTATTAAGAACCAATATTCCTCTGCTCCGTTTTTGGATCAAAAACAGCTATATAAAAAATTCAAACGGGGCGAGCAAACAGGCGAAATTATAGGCTCTGGATTAGGGCTAAGCATAGTGATGGAGGCCGTAAGCGCTATTGGGGCTTCTATTGAAATAAGAAAAACAAAAGGAGATATCGTGTGCGCTACCTTATTAGTACCTTACTAATCATCTTGCATATAAACGTTGCAGTCGCCTTAACCATTGAGACAAATCATTCCTATGGCGCGGCAAAAACAGTATCTGATTTAAGAATTTTATCTTCTACAGACATTGATGTTTTTGCCCCTGTGCTTCGCGCATATTCAGCCCTTAACCCCGCAGTTTCAATAACCTATTCCACGGCATCTTCGTCTGATATTTACCGGGCTGTAAGTAACGCTGAACATGATTTTCATCTGATTATGTCTTCTGCCATGGATCTACAAATGAAGCTGGTTAATGACGGTTTTGCTAAACCTGTTAGCTTCCTTGAGAGAGTTAACCTGCCAGATTGGAGCCATTGGCAAAATAAACTATATGGATTCTCGTTAGAGCCTATTGGAATGGTTGTATCAGCATCTCACTTCAATGAGGGGGACTTGCCAAATACAAGAAGAGAGCTGGTATCATTTCTCAGAGCAAATCAGGCGAATTTCAGCAGGAAAATCGTCACCTATGATGTAACAAGCTCAGGTGCTGGTTTTTTATTTGCAACACAAGATGCTCGTCAATCCAATAGCTTCTGGCGGTTAGCAGAAGTAATGGGCGGGCTTGCTCCGCATTTATCATGTTGCTCTGGGGCTATGCTTGATGCTGTCAATCAAGGAGAGTTTCTTCTAGCTTACAATATCATTGGCTCTTACGCTGAAAAACGCTCGAGACTTCAGAAAAACCTACGCGTAATTTACTTTCAGGACTACACTCATATGTTGTTGCGAACCGTTTTTATACCGCGTAATGTCACTAACACAGCCTCAGCAAATGATTTTCTAACCTTTCTTCTAAATGATGTTGGACAAAATTTTATAGAACAGGAAACAGATATGCTTTCTCTTAGAAGTGATGTGCTAACGGATAACCCGCATTACAAACCAATTAGACTTGATACGGGTCTTCTAGTGTATCTCGACAGACTTAAAAGACAACGTTTCCTTGACGAATGGTCCTCTGCTCTTATTCAATAAAACGATTAAATCAGCAGGAATGGACTGTTTTCTGATGGGTATAAGGGCTAAAGAGCCTACAGAGGCTTAATGCACAGGCTCATCACCTATTTCCAGCATTTTTTCCTCTAAAATTTGGATTAATTGTAAAATAATTTGGTGATAATTTGGTTCGTTAAAGACATTAAATAACTCGAGCGGGTCATTCTCACAATCAAATAACTCCCATTCTTTATCCTCTCCTCCATGATTTGTTCCAGGCAGATCAAATCCCTCATTATACCAATAGATTAATTTATATTTTTGAGTACGGATGCCATAATGCGAATAAGCGTTATGGTCTGGATCACGGTGCATCCAATATCGGTGATAAGCCACCTGCTGCCAATTTTGAATATCTGCTTGGTTCAGTAATGGCCTTAGACTCTCACCTTGCATATAGCTTGGAATTGTAAGCCCTGCAAAATCAAGAAATGTTGGCGCAAAATCCACATTACACGCAATCTGCGAGCAAATGCTTCCTGCTGGAACTTCGCTTGGAAATTTTGCAAGAAACGGCATCTGTAGCGACTCCTCATACATAAATCGTTTATCAAACCATCCATGCTCTCCTAGGAAAAATCCTTGGTCAGAGGTATATATAACAAGCGTATCTTTTGTTAAATTATGAGTATCTAGAAAATCAAGTAGTCTTCCAACACTCTCATCTATGGACGCAATAGTACGCAAATATCGCTTAATATATCGTTGATATTTAAACTGGCTTAGTTCCTCTCTTGAGTTAAATTTAAAGTTCTCTCCTGTATCTTTATCTATCAGGCACAATTCTGATGTATCGTCTGGATTTGGTATTTTTCTTTTACTGCTAAATAGTCTGCTCTTCTCGCCTATTTCAGCACCACCTTCTGGTTGGACCAAACCCAAATCATCATAGGTTAAATCATCCTTTATTCTCATTTTTGCCTCAGCTGCGGCGCGGGCACGGTTCTTATAATCATCATCAAAAGTTGACGGCACAACAACATCATCTGCAAATAACGACCTATTTTTTGGATGCGGCTCCCATTCTCTATGAGGGGCTTTGTGATGACACATTAAGAAAAAGGGTTTTTGTTTATCTGCCTGTGATAGCCAATTAATCGACTTATCGGTTATAATGTCTGTTACGTATCCCGCCTCAACAAGCTCTTCACCCATCTCGATGAATAAGGGATCAAAATAATCCCCTTGGCCTGGCAGAACAGACCAGAAATCAAATCCTGACGGCTCATATGCACTTCCCTCCCCAAGGTGCCATTTACCAATAATTGCTGTTTGGTATCCCCCTGTTTTTAAATGTTTGGCAACATTTGGCAGACGGTTATTCATCGGGGTTTCGAGTGTCGTTACCGCATTTACGTGATTATAGGTTCCCGTTAGAATTGCCGCACGACTAGGCGTACATATTGAATTCGTAACATAGCAGTGATCAAATCGCATTCCTTCATTCGCAATGCGATCGATATTTGGCGTGTGATTAATACCGCACCCATAGCTGCTAATCGCTTTTGAGGCATGGTCATCTGCCATTATAAACAGAATATTAGGCTGTTTTTTCATATCATATACTCATTTTGGTAATATACTCATTTTGGTAATATACTCATTTTTAGTAAAAACTACATTCTCCTATGTAATGGTTGTAATGGTGCCATAAAAACCAAAATAAAAAAAAGAATTCTCACAAAATAATTTATCTTTACCGAAAGGAATATTTGGACTGAAAATAATGTCTGGTTTCTTTTTACTTCTAGCGCGCTATAGTCACAAACACACAGCTATTAACGGGCAATAACATTTAAGAGTAAAAAAATATGACCGACCAACGCAATCATCCAAATTCATATGAAGCAAGAGATACCGCATCTATCGTGCATCCGCTTACCAACCTTAAAGCGCATTTGGAAAAAGGCCCGTTAGTAATGAAAGAGGGCGATGGCATTTGGGTTACCGATATTCATGGTAAAAAATACATTGAGGGAATGTCAGGGCTTTGGTGTCTGTCACTTGGCTACGGACAGGAGCGGCTTGTGAAAGCTGCAACAAAGCAGATGAGCCAGTTACCCTATTATCATTTAACAAATCATAAAAGCCATCAGCCAGTAATAGAGCTTGCAGAAAAGTTGCTGGAAATAGCCCCTGTGCCAATGTCAAAAATTTGGTTCTCAAACTCAGGGTCAGAGGGAAATGACAGTGCTGCCCGTATTGTCTGGTATTATTGGAATAACAAAAAACAACCCAAAAAACGCAAAATGATATCACATTTACGCGCTTACCATGGCAACACAATTGCTTCTGCTAGCTTATCAGGCATGCATTATAATCATGCCGCTTTCGGTTTGCCACTAGATGGATTCTTGCATATAACGCCTCCTCATTATTATCGCCATGCACATCAAGATGAGAGCGAAGATGCCTTTACAAGCCGTCTTGCTGATGAATTAGAAAAGCTTATCCAGCACGAAGGCCCAGACACAATTGCGGCCTTTTTTACGGAACCCATCATGGGATCTGGCGGCGTAATCGTGCCACCTGATAGCTATTATGATAAGATTCAAACCATCTTGAATAAATACGATATTTTGCTTGTGGCAGATGAAGTAATCACCGCATTTGGTAGAACTGGAAATATGTTTGGAACTACCACCATGAAGCTTGAACCTGATATGATAGTATGCGCAAAGGGTTTATCTAGTGCCTATTTGCCGATATCAGCCTTAATGATAAATGAGCGTGTTTTTGGCGCAATATCAGACGAAAGTAATGAAGTTGGTGTGTTTGGCCTTACCTTCACTTATTCTGGTCATCCCGTTTCTGCAAAAGTGGCAAGCGAGACACTACGTATTTATGAAGATGAAAATATTGTTGAGCATGTTACCAATATGGAGCCTATATTTTTAGGGGGATTAAATTTGCTAGCCTCACACCCATTGGTCGGTGAGGTGCGCGGCAAAGGATTATTAGCAGGCGTTGAACTTGTAGCTAACAAGGATACAAAAAAAGC
>JAACDT010000309.1 GCA_009936885.1 Alphaproteobacteria bacterium | reverse complement strand
ATCTTCTATTATATTTGTCTTTATCTCTCTATCTGTCATTATCTTTGGGTTATCTGTGGGTTTGAGTATTTTATCATACGCGTCCGAACCCCGTGTAACTTCAGAAATTTGATAGTTCAATTCATTTAACAGACGTGCATGGCTAGATAAATTTCCGCTGAGCGCCTGCTCAATAGAGCGCACAACTTCATTTGACTTATCCTCAACCAAGTTAGATTTTAGCGTATCAATCAATGGTCGATAGATTGAAAGGTTTTTGCCTGTTTGACTATCAAGCCATAAACTATCTAAAAATTGTTTTATCTGGTGCGAGCCAAAATTTATATTCTCCAGCGGCTTGCTACTCTCTATTTGGGTGCGCGATATCTCATAACCTAAATCCTCAAGCCGAGCTTCTAGAACATTAAGCTGGACTAGCAGTGTATCAGGGCTTACATCCTGCGCATCTGTTTCAAAATATTCTTCTAGACTGCCTATATTTATTTTCAAATTATCAACTTGGTCTTTTAGCTCCGCTAGCTGCTGCTGAGTTTGTAATGTACGTTCCGTAAGTTCATTTAAGGTTTTTGAGAGTTTCAGGCTATTTTGTGAAAGGGGCATAACATTATTAAGCACCCAATACCCACCTGCTATGGCAGCCAGAGTAAACATAAAAAATCCTATTAGATTTCTTAGTGAAAATAATGTCCTAGACGAAGAAGAGCCTGACTGATGAGTGTGATTGCTCTTATTACCAGACGCTTTTTTTCGGCCAGCGCGCGGGATTGCCTCACCTTCAATCACCGTCTCGGATGCGTCTTTATCTGGATCCTGCATACGGATTATCTGCCTATTCGAGTTCTCTTATCGTAGAGTACCAGTCTTTTATTACTTTAAACAAGTGCTCAAAATTAGCATCTCCAGATTTTGTAATGCCAGAGAAAGAAGACACCTCTTCTGGCACAAATGGTATTTGATCAAATGTAAAGAGCTGCCACTTTTTGTGATATTCCCAAATATCGGCTGCAATCATTAATTCTCTAAAACACTGAAAATTCCGTTTTGATAGAATAATAATTCCCGTGATTTTATTTGATTTAACCAGCTCTATAAACCCGTTAGGAAGATGATCTGAAGGTCTCATATGGTAACTAATGGCTCTTTCTATATTGAACTTTTTATGTGTTAAATAAGCTTCAATATCAAATGCAATATCAGCTCCTGAAACCCACAATAATGGCCCTTTTGCCCTGTCTGTCCTATGGGCTATATTCTCAGCCAAAGTCTGGGCGTTACCTGATGACTCAATGACATTCGTATATCCTGCATTTTTCGCTGCTTGTGCTGTGGTGCTTCCAAGACACCAAGCTGGCAGATCATAAAATGAGTTTTGATGCAGAATTGCCTGTTTGCTTGTAAAAATCAGGGCCTGATAATTTATCTCAAATATCGAGCTATCTAGCGCAATTGGCTCGTAAGCTAAAACCGCAAGTGGCATAGCAGATATTCCAGAATCCGAAAGAAGATTAGCATTGCTAGTAGCAGCTTCGATATCGCGAATAACAATAATCATCTTTTTGCTTATTTCATTCCTCTAAAAAGAACTTAAACTAGCTTGAAAGAAACAACTTTCCACCACATTTTTCCAAAAGATCTTGGGCGATTTTTTGACCTAATTCCGTCGCATTGTCAGGCCTACCCGAAGAAGAGGCACTATAGCTTTCCGCTCCATCAGGAGAGTATATATGTGCCTGAAGATGCAACTTCCCAGATGAGCTTATATAGGCATAAGCAGAAATCGGCGTGCGACAAGATCCATCAAGACCTGCTAGAGTTGCGCGCTCTGCTGTTACACAAGAACGTGTATTGTTACAATTCAAGCGCGAAACAGTCTGCTTAATAAACTCATATTCTGGATGACATTCATAAATCTGAACTGCGAGTGTTCCTTGCGAGGCAGCAGGTGGCATTTTATTAATATCAATTGGGGAATATGCAATATTCAAATTCAGCCGTTTTAGGCCAGCAACGGCCAAAATAATAGCATCATATTCATTGTTTTCAAGACAAGCTATTCTTCGGTTTATATTTCCTCTTAATAGCTGAACATCTAAATCAGGACGATATTTTAATAATTGTGCTTTGCGTCTTACAGAAGCTGTGCCCACTTTTGCATTTATAGCAAGTTCATCAAGACTTGCAGCCCCTAATATTGCATCTCTTGGATCTTCTCTTGGTAAAATAGATGCAATTTGTGTATCTGGTGCAAACTGGGTTTCCATATCTTTCAAGGAATGTACAGCGCAATCGGCACTGCCAGATAAAAGCGCTTGCTCAAGTGTTTTAATAAATACCCCTTTACCGCCAATTTCGACTAACGGTTTTACAAGGTTTTCATCCCCAGGCGTTGACATACCAACAAGCTGTGCTTGCACTGGCTCAATTAAATCGCATACTAGTTGAGCTTGAGCCATTGCTAGGTTTGATTTTCGTGTGGCGATCGTTAACAAACGGGACGTTTCAGAATTTTTCTTGTCTTGCATATAATCTGTCTAATAGTATGACGGAAGTTTTCATAGGAAAAAAATGACAAAACAGTCAATCATATTAGGAATAGAAAGCAGTTGTGATGAGACTGCTTGCGCAATTATTAGGCAGGATGGTGAAATCCTTGCTAATATTATCTCCTCGCAAGCATCTATTCATGCCTCTCACGGCGGTGTTGTGCCAGAAGTGGCGGCAAGAGAACATTTATCTGCGATGAGGCCAGTAATTACGAAGGCCCTTAAACAATCAGGACTATCCTTTGATAAAATCGATGGTGTTGCTGCAACAGGTGGGCCTGGATTAATAGGCGGCGTTTTAGTTGGCACCGTAACCGCGAAAGCAATAGCCAGCGCAAGTAATCTTCCCTATTACGCTGTCAACCATCTCGAAGGTCACGCACTAACACCAAGATTCACACATAATCTGGATTTTCCATACCTATTATTGCTAGTCTCTGGCGGTCACACCCAACTGTTAAATATCAGGGGGCTGGGTAAGTATGAGCGATATGGTACTACATTGGACGATGCCGCTGGTGAAGCATTTGATAAAGCCGCAAAAATCTTAGGACTTGGCTACCCAGGTGGGCCAGCGATAGAAGAAGCCGCCAAGTCGGGAAATCCAACGGCTATAAAATTGCCTATTCCAAGGCAACGATATCATGATTGTCATTTCTCTTTTTCTGGCCTTAAAACAGCACTTGCAAATGCAGCATCAACTCATCCAGAACCACTTCCGGTTTGCGACTTTGCTGCAAGTATGCAATCGGCTATATCTGCTTGTCTTGTTAATCGCTCAGCAATTGCAATGGAGGCGTTTATCTCTTCTTATAAACACAGGGAACAACCCTCTTTTGTGGTTGCTGGCGGTGTAGCTGCAAACACACAAATTCGGGAGGATTTACAAAACCTTGCCAGCTCCTTGAACTTCACTATGGTTTTGCCACCATTAGAATTTTGCACTGATAACGCTGCTATGATTGCTTGGGTTGGCATGGAATACCATCAAATTGGTATGAATACCGAACTTGATTTCGCACCAAGACCGAGATGGCCACTTGATAATAATGCAACACCGCCACCAGGGCGAGGTGTAAGACAATGACAGCTAGCAACTCAAAAACTGGAGAAATAGTCGTCATTGGAGGGGGAAGCTGGGGAGGCGCGCTTGCAGACCAGCTGCAAAAAGCAAAAAATAGCGTTACGGTGCTTACCCGGCGCCAAGACACAGCAGATGCCCTTAATCAAGCAAGGCTATTGGCATTGCCTCAGCTTAGACTTAACCAGCCCATATCATCAACACTACAGCCAGAATGTCTGAGGTCAGCTGAACTGATAGTGATAGCTGTCCCTGTGTCAGCAACCGAAGAGGCAATTCAATTAGTGGGCTCTTATGCACACAAAAAGGCAATTATACTATTTACTGGTAAAGGGCTTCTACCTCACCCTCAAAAGGGCGGCGTGTTCCTGCCAGAATGGGTGAATGAAAGCTTAGGCGAATTTAACCCCTATGGGCTCTTAAGTGGGCCATCATTTGCGGATGAGGTAATCTTAGATAAGCCTGCCGCTGTTATGATCGCTTCTAATTCTCTTTCGCTATCTTATATAATTGCCGATTATTTCTCGATGAGTTGTTTGAGGTGTTATGTGGGAGATGATGTAATGGGTGTTGCTGTTGGAGGTGCTGTCAAAAATATTATTGCTATCGCAGCTGGTATTGCTACTGGATTAGAACTTGGGGATAATGCGCGTGCTGCATTGGTAACACGAGGCCTTGCCGAAATTTCGCGACTAGCTGTAAAAATAGGTGGCAATGGCAAAACGCTAAATGGTTTGGCAGGGATGGGGGATTTAATGCTATCCTGTTCTGGTCCTCATTCTCGTAATATGGCTTATGGAATGGCCCTTGCAAAAAAACAGCATCCTGAACAGAAATTAGCAGAAGGAAGCAAAGCAGCTGCCCTTCTTAACGCAAGAGCAGAATATGAAGATATCGAATTACCAATTGCGCAATCTGTTTATCGTATTTTGCAAAATCCTGAGACCATAGAGAACGAAATTAGGACGCTTTTATCAAGAACCGTAACGATTGAATAGAATGGCAGGATTGTCGTCGCTTGTTTAAAATAACAAAACACTAAAAAGAGGCTTACATGGCATATTGGCTATTTAAATCAGAACCGAATACATGGTCATTTGATGATCAACTGGCTAAGGGAGATGAAGGCGAAGGCTGGGATGGCGTTCGCAATTATCAAGCTGGCAATAATATGAAAGCTATGGAGATAGGAGATTTAGGATTTTTCTATCACTCTGTAATTGAAAAACGCATTGTTGGAATTGTACGTGTTACCGAGAAATGGCACCTTGATCCAACCGACCCAACAGGGCGCTTTGGAATGGTTACGGTAGTTGCGGTAAAAGAGGTTGTAAAACCTGTTACACTTGCAGAAATTAAAAATGAGCCGTTACTGGAAAATTTCGCACTCGTGCGTCAATCGCGTCTATCCGTAGTACCTGTATTACAAGACGAATGGGGTATTTTACTAAATATGAGCAATTCCGTTATATAATGCTTACCAAAATATTCAGGCTTTAAGATTGGGCATCCTTTCTAGAATTACGGTGAATAAAATACAAATTACGCGCATATATAAATAACCCCAGACCT
>JAACDT010000308.1 GCA_009936885.1 Alphaproteobacteria bacterium | reverse complement strand
GGCCAATTAAACAGGCGGCCTTTCACACTAATGACATACCGGTTAAAGAGCGAGATACCCTGTTTCGTGATGAAGAAGAAAAATTTATTATTGAGAATCTAGAAAGAGAAGAATTATCAATAAAGGTGAAGCATTTAGACCGCCAAATTAGGTTTGATGCGCCAAGGCGTTTACAGAATGTTCAAGAAATTTTACACACTCATAACCCGCTGATTTTGTCAGGAGGCACAGATATTGGGCTTTGGGTTACCAAGAAACATATGGAGATGGATCATTTCTTATATCTTGGAAATGTTGAGGCGCTAAACCAGCTTGATGAGGATGATGAAGGTTTTGTGATAGGTGCTGCCGTAACACATGAAGGTGCTATGCAGAAAATGGGGGCGCATTTTGAAGCATTGCAGGAGTTATGGCGGCGTTTTGGCTCAGAACAGGTAAGAGCAAGTGGCACGGTTGTCGGTAATATTGCAAATGGCTCTCCGATTGCGGATATCTCTCCTGCATTTATTGCCCTTGGCGCATCGTTAACGCTAAACTCTGGAGGGGAAATTAGGGTTATTCCCATTGGTTCCTTTTTTATCGCCTATGGAGAACAGGATTTAAGAGAGTGCGAATTTGTTCAATCTGTTTATATTCCTAAATTAAAGGACAATGAGGTATTTCAGTCCTTCAAGATTTCCAGAAGGTTTGATCAAGATATATCAGCTGTGATGGGCGCGTTTCTTTTATCTGTTGATAATGACGGGCTTCTTCAAAAAGCTGAAATCGCATATGGCGGAATGGCAGCTATTCCCAAATCAGCATCAACTTTGAGCAAATTATTAATTGGTCAGGATATTGAAAACCTGCCATTGGCGGAATGCAGAAAAGCAATCGAAGCTGATTTTCAGCCTATTTCAGATGTGAGAGCCAGCAGAGAATATCGCAATGACATGGCACTTAATCTGTTTGCTAAGGCGATTAATAATTTAGCTGGAAAACCAATAAGCTATTTGGCAGGCGCTGATATTCAAAAAGTCATAAGCACCTCATTTGTTGCAGAGCATAAAAATGGCTGAGCAGATTAACACGCCCGAATTTCACGATAGTGCTAAGTTGCATGTAACAGGACGCGCTACTTATGTGGATGATATTGCTGTGCCCACGAGCTGTTTACATATACTCCTTGGTTTGAGTAACATTGCCTACGGTGAAATCGCCAAGATGTCGTTGAAGGATGTTAAAAGTTCGCCAGGCATCGTGGATGTTATTTCAGCAAAAGACATTCCTGGCAAAAATGACTCAAGCCCGATATTTGGGGATGACCCTATTTTTGCTGAAAATGAGGTTCTGTATAATGGGCAGGTAATATTTGCAGTGATTGCTGAATCTCTTGAATCTGCTAAGGCAGCTATTAAAAAAGCCAAAATAGAATATCTTGAAAACCCCCCCATCATTACCCTAGAGCAGGCAAAGCTTGAAAAAACATTATTATGCGCTCCTAAAACGATGTCCCAAGGAGATTTTACAACCTCTATTAAACATTCAACTCATATAATCGAAGGCGAAATTTCAATTGGTGGACAAGAGCATTTTTATCTTGAAGGTCAAGCCGCATTAGCACTTCCAAAAGAAGGCCGCGACATTCAAATCTATGTCTCATCACAGCATCCAACCGAGGTTCAGCATAAGGTTGCAGATGTTCTAGGATTGCCACTTCATAATGTTACGATTGAAGTGCGACGCATGGGGGGCGCGTTTGGGGGTAAAGAAAGTCAGGCTAATCTGCCTGCATGTATTGTTGCTATTGCCGCTCATAAAACAGGCAGGCCTTGTAAACTTGTTTATGACCGTGATGATGATATGAGAATAACAGGTAAAAGACATGATTTTATCACATCCTACAAAGTTGGATTTGATGAAAACGGTCTGATACAAGCGCTACAGTTTCAACATGACATGCGCTGTGGAATGTCTATGGATTTATCTTCAGCAATTGCAGAGCGCGCGCTAATGCATTCTGAAAATAGCTATTATATCCAGAATATTGAAATCGTAGCAAATTTATATAGAACAAACACACCGTCAAATACAGCATTCAGGGGATTTGGGGGCCCGCAAGGCATGTTGGCTATGGAGCGTGTGATAGACCACATAGCTCATTTTCTGAAATGTGATCCTATAATAATAAGAAAAAGAAATTTTTACGCAGACCATCAAACCCCTAATAGGGAGGAGCAGCACACACCTTATGGGCAGGTTGTAACTGATTGTATTATAAATGAGTTGGTAGATACGCTAGAGAAAACATCAGATTATAAGAATAGACGCCAAGAAATCGAGAATTTTAATAAGATATCTAAGAACATAAAAAGAGGTATCGCATTAACGCCTGTTAAATTTGGTATTTCATTCAACAAGCTGATGCTCAATCAGGCAGGTGCGCTGGTTCATGTATATTCTGATGGTTCTGTATATTTAAATCATGGTGGCACTGAGATGGGGCAGGGCTTGTTTACCAAGGTTAGAAAAATTGTAGCAGATACTTTCGGAATAGAGTCTGCAACTGTTAAAATCAGCGCAACAGATACAAACAAAGTGCCAAATACGTCTGCGACTGCTGCCTCATCTGGAACAGATTTAAATGGAATGGCGGCTTATTTTGCGGCAACTCAAATCAAAGATAGAATGGCAACTCATTTGGCAGAGCTATATCAGTGCGAGACTTCAGATGTTGGGTTTTCTGATGGAAAGATTATCATTTTTAATAAGGCGCAAATGACGTTTTCGCAGGCAGCTGAGAAGTGCTGGATGGGACGCGTCTCGCTATCTTCTACAGGATTTTCTGTCCTGTTCTCCACTCCGATTTCTCTCGCGAATATGGAAGAGCTCCTCCT
>JAACDT010000307.1 GCA_009936885.1 Alphaproteobacteria bacterium | reverse complement strand
TGCGCAACTTCATATGCTCTAACGCTAGTGACTGCATTTGCTATCTTTCACCACCTCTACCCCCAAGTTAGCTAGAAATAGCGATGTCGGCACGAATGATAGTATCAACCTCACTCTGAACATTAGTGACAAAAGTCGTTAAAATTTTATAATAATAATGTTCGTTCCAAATAATCAATCCATCTTCAGATATCGTGTTAGTAGGCACCTGAGCTTGATTGTCTGATTTATTATCTTCAAAAGCTAAATCAAGACCAACTAAACCCAGATCTACACCGCCAAGCTTAGCTTTGAGAGCTAATGACTTCATTATCTCTTCTGAAGATGGCTGATGAGGCGAAAATAAAGTATGAGATAAAACAAACAAAAGCGTAACAACTACCATCGGAGTAGCTATTAGGAATCCCATTAGTAGTTTACTATTGCCTGTTATCTTGCCTAATAAATTCTTTAGCATCGATTTCCCAGACTATTTATTTTGCCTGATTGAATTTGATTTATCGTCGATCACATTATTATTCAATTATCATGCCAACTTTTTGAAAAATTGAGATAAGAAAAGTTTGCATTCATTTAAAATCACCAATATTAACTCATTTGCACTAGATTAATCCGCTGTCCATCCCCCATCAATAAGCAAAGAAGTACCTGTAATCATGGCGCTTGCATCTGATGCAAGGAATACTACCGCTCCCATTATATCCTCAATTTCTGCGACACGGCCTAGCTTTATCTTGCTTTCAATCCATTTCTTTCGCTCAGGGTTTGCAAAGGTAGATTGGCTAAGCGCTGTTCTAACAAAAGTAGGGCAAATTGTATTAACGCGTATTTGACGCGCTCCCCATTCAATTGCCTGTGACTTTGTATATCCCTCTGCGGCATGCTTGGTTGCACAATATACGGCTCTGTCAATACCGCCTACCACTGCCATCTGAGATGATATTGTCATTATTGAGCCAGGCTTTCCTGCATTGATTAGCTGTTTTGCAACAGCCTGATTTAGAAAATAGCCTGCTTTGATATTGAGTTCACAAACAGCATCAAAATCTTCAATGCGCGTCTCCAAGCTTGCCCCGTGGCGTGCCATTCCAGCACTATTTACCAATATATCAAATGGTGGCTTGCTTTCAATAATCTCTCTTGTTGCGCTAATATTGGTTATATCCATTGGACAGGCTGTTGCATCCCAGCCAATGGAGGTCATTTGGCTTTGCAATTCGAGCAGGCTATCCTTAGAACGAGCCGCCAGTGTGACAGAGGCACCTGCCTCGCATAATGCTACCGCACACCCAACACCAATACCAGATGAGGCGCCTGTAACCAAAGCTCGTTTTCCAACTAACTTAAAAGAGGGTGTGCGTGGCAGTGATGTGTCCATGTTACAAGCCCCTATTATTCTGCCGCTTCGCCATAACCGACATTTTGACCCCCATATCGCCTTACTCGAACATTGCATTGTTCTGCATGTCCAACAAACCCCTCCAAAATGCACAATCTAGAGCCATATGCCCCTATTTGGGCAGCTGCTTCATCAGTAGTGATTTTCTGATAGGAATGTGTTTTTAAGAATTTACCAACCCATAATCCGCCAGTATATCTTCCTGCTTTTTTAGTAGGCAATGTGTGGTTTGTTCCTATCACCTTATCTCCATTAGCAACATTAGTGCGTGGCCCCAAAAACAGCGCGCCATAACAGGTCATTTTTTCCAAAAACCAATCATCTCTATCCGTCATTACCTGAACATGTTCTGATGCTATATCATCTGCCATATGTAGCATTTCATCGTAGGTATCACAGACAATGACCTCACCATAATCACGCCAGCTTGCCGAAGCTGTATCTGATGTTGGCAGAATCATCAAAAGCCTATCTATTTCTACCAAGGTATCTTGTGCAAGTTTTTGCGAGTTTGTCAGCAATACTGCTGGTGAATTATACCCATGCTCTGCCTGACCTAATAAGTCGGTTGCACATATTTCTGCATCTACTGTTTCATCTGCTATTACCATCGTTTCTGTAGGTCCTGCAAATAAATCAATACCAACCTTTCCAAATAGCTGTCTTTTTGCCTCTGCGACAAACGCATTGCCTGGACCAACCAGCATATGAACTGGCTCTATTGTCTCGGTTCCAAGTGCCATCGCACCAATTCCCTGCATTCCGCCAAGCACGTAAATCTCATGTGCACCGCCCATATGCATCGCAGCAATAACTGCAGGATTTGGCTTGCCTTGAAATGGGGGTGTGGATGCAACGATGCGCGGCACACCAGCGACAGATGCCGTAAGTACTGACATATGAGCAGATGCAACCATTGGAAATTTACCTGCTGGAACATAACACCCAACCGATTGAACTGGTATGTTTTTATGGCCAAGAATTACACCAGGCAATGTTTCAACCTCAATATCTTGCATAGATGCGCGCTGTGCTTCAGCGAATTTGCGTACTTGGGATTGTGCGAATTTTATATCCTCAATATCCCTTGGTGATACTTCAGAAATCAAGGCTTGTATTTCGCTTTCTGACAACCGATAAGAAGGCGGCGAATAATTATCCAACTTTTCGGCAAGCTCTCGTACCGCCGCGTCCCCTCGAGCTTCAATATCACTAAGTGTTGTCTCAACAATTTGACGTACCTTAGCATCATCCTCAGAACGCTCTAATGCTGATTTACCCTCTTTTAAATACCGAATTGCCATCGTAACTCCTTCAAACTCATTTCTTAATTTCAAACTCTTTATATATAGTTGATATTAGGATTTCTTATAATGTTCCATTGATAACATAGGTTAGAATTCGCGTTATTTGCTCTGGTGTATCCACTACCGCTAATGCTGCTCCATCAATTTCTTTAAGCGCATGCTGGTGGTCTGAACCATGCATTATGATTAACGGTTTGCCAAGAGCTGCTGCATATCCTGCATCAAAAGCGGCATTCCATTGCTTGTATTTATCGCCAAATCGAACTACAACAATATCTGCCTGCTCCAGATGGGTGCGTGTTCTAATAGCATTAAGTTTAGCACCTTTATGATCATGCCAAAATTTAGATGCCTCAGACCCCATAATTTCCACACCGCAATCATCAGATGCCGCATGAT